>CBFGYW010000046.1:0-9349 GCA_965653085.1 uncultured Salinimicrobium sp. | reverse complement strand
AATATTGTTTTATGACTGAGCCTTACCCGGAGTTTCAGGTATTGGTCAGGATTTCAGCTTTTCTGCGATCCTCTCCACTGTATTCCAGTTTCTTGTGGTGATATTCCTTCCGAAAATCTTTTCCAGAGATTCCATCCCTTTGGTGGTTCCTGTATCCGGAAGTCGAAGCACACTGCAGACAATCCTGTTCTCAATGTGGAATATCTTGAAGCTCTGGTCTTCTGAGGTCCAGGGAAGCTGGATTTCCTGGGGATGCAGCTTCAAAAAACTCACATAGAACCTATTGTCGAGGCACGCTTCAATATCCTGAAAGGGATTTTTTTCAAAAAGCTGCAGGATCTCCTCCCCTCTCCTCACCAGCACCGGTACGGGAAATTCGAAGGTGGCCTGCAGCCTTGCGGCTATTTCCTCTTCCAGGGTGTCCACATCCTTCTCCGGAGCACTGAAGATCACGTTGCCCGAATTCAGGATGGTTTCAACTTCAGTAAAACCCAGGGCAGCCATTTCCTCCCTGAGCTCGGCCATTGGAAGCTTATGATGCCCGCCGACATTGATACCCCTGAGGAAGGCAATATATTTGCTGCTGTCCTTCATTTCCGATTTAAGAAGACAAGGCTTCCTCTCCAGCAAAGTAACTTTCCAACTGCCTTAAGGTAGCCTCTGAAGTCTTGATGTCATTGACTATCTTGCCCTTGTCGAGCACCACGATACGCTCACAAACCTCGGTGACGTGAATAAGGTCGTGACTCGAAATGAGGATGGTGATATCGGTGGTTTCGGTGAGGTCCTTTATCGTCTTCTTCAATCGGATCTGGGTAGTAGGATCCAGATTGGCAAAAGGCTCATCCAGGATCACAACATCGGGATTTCCAATTAAAGCAGCCACAATCCCTACCTTCTTCTGGTTCCCTTTGGAAAGATCCCGCAGGTACTTCTTCCTTCCGAGGATCTCGCCGTTGAAGAAATCCTCAAACTGCTGGACGAACCCCATTACATCAGCTTTATTCTGATTTCTAAGCTCCCCAATGAACTGAAAATACTCTTCCGGTGTTAGATATCCAATCAGGAAACTTTCATCGATAAAAGAGGAGGTAAACGGCTTCCAGTCTTCGCTCTCGCTTACGGTTACCTCATTGTTGAAAATGTTTCCAGTGGTGGGTTCAATAAGGTCCAGCAGCAGGCTGAAGAAAGTAGTTTTCCCTGCCCCGTTGTTCCCTACCAGTCCAAAGCTCTGCCCGCGCGGAATTTCAAGATGATCTATGTCCAGAACGATTGTTCCGTTGTACTTTTTTGAAAGATTGGTAACTGTGATCATAAATAAGATTTTTAGAATTATTCTCCGGTTTGTTTAAAGCCCTGAACCATGGCATATTTGTTTTTCCTGTAAGATCCTTCGATGAAATCCATGGTCGGTTTCCTTATCAGCAGTCCTAACAGTCCCAGGCCGGCAAGGAATCCCACCCCTACATTGAAGGAGAAGAAGTAACTGATCCCCCAGAAGAGCAGCACCGGAAGCACCATCAGGGGAATTCCGACTATCCACTGGGTAGCGCCTGTACCCTGGTAATTCATGAATGGACTTTTCTCCAGATCAATTCTTTTCCTGTTGAAAGACCCTGCATATAAAAGCACCGGGACATTCACCCCGATATTATAGACTGCACAGGCGAGGTTCAAAAGTAGAATGTGATATCCGAAATAAACGTATGGTGTGGTCAATATTGTAAGTACAACCACGCTGAACGTCATTAGCCCTATCTTGGAGGCCAGATATTTCTTCAGCGGAATGTTCTGCGACATCATCATGGAGTAATAGCTCGCATCCCAGGACGGAATGAACTGTCCGAAGTTTATCATAAAGATACCAGTCATAAATATCCCAACAAACACGAAGATGGTCTGGAAGTCCTGGTAGGAATCATTGGGATAGAAAATCAGGCCATAGGTTACCAGCAACAGCGACATCCAGATGGTGGTCTTGGGCCTCTTGTTACGCCAGATGAGCTTTAGGTCAAGCTGCAGGAAAGGAGCGATATCGCCGAATTTTCTTGTCCAGAGAAATTCCTGGGTATTAACTTCGGTGGCCTTGCCTTTAAGGGATTCATCGAGGTAAAAGCGGCGAAGCAGATTTACCTGATTCCATTTATAGAGTCCGAAGGCAATTAACAATGGTATAACTGCCAGATATGGCATTGCCACCACGTAATCCATAGCCAGGCCGAAATATTCCGTAATTCTGAAGATCTCGAAGTACTCCAAGGTTGCCAGGACGGCCGCAATCAGGAGGTAGGGGATCAGTTCCTTCAGATTATCAGCAAACTTTTTCTTCAGAAGGAAATTGGCATAATTCACACAGATCGCCAGGGAATAGGTCGCGAGGATCCAGCCTAACATCTCCAGCACAGTATACTCCTGCTTGTAGACATTGAAGATCGCAAATGGCACGATCAACAGCAGGGGCAGCAGGTTAAAGAAGGAAAACAGCGACTTCCCCAGTACATAGTTCACCACCTTCTTCTTGGGAATAGGCGTCACCATCAGGGGCTTGATGTTCATCACCGGCAGGGTCTGAAGCATAAATCTTCCCACGAGCTCCATTGCGAGCCAAATCAGCAGGAATCGGTTCGCCATATGCATAGGATCCTGATGTGGATAAAATTCCTGAAGAAGGGGATAAAGCCCGATACCCAGGATCAGGAACACCACTGAGAAATATACAGCCAGAAATCCCATCAGGATCTTCAGGCCTATGCTCTTGCCCATACTGGCAGATCTGAAAAAAAGCTTTCCACTGCAGGGAGATGAATTGTTTAACCATGAGGATTGTTTATTTCACTACATTAGTGAGGAATTCCCTGATTTGTTACACTTGATTTTCTTAAAGTTTTAATTCGGGATACTGCTCTCTCAGGATCTCGTCCTTCTTCCGGGGAAACACGTAAATACAGATGTAAAATAAAAACGCCAGGAGCGTAAAGACCAGAGAGGCGGCTAGTTGTACCCACAGGTCAGACCATGTAAAGTCAGAAAAATAAAAGATCTGAAAAGGAAGATAGGATAAGGAAAAATACCCTCCTGTGTTCAGGATGAAAACTTCCAGCAGGTAGATCTTTTCCCCCTTTTTTTTCTTTCGTTTCAATTCGTGCGAGGAGGTGAACATCAGGTATAAAAGCACCCCATAACTGAGAAATAGAACCGAGACGAGAAGAACCGGTTCAACATATTTTAACAGAAGAAGGATTCCTGAAAAAGTCAGTAGGAAGGCAGCCAGTATCTTTGGATTCCCCAGCTGTTGCTTCATCTCCTTCCACACCAGCCGGAAATAACGCTTCTCGAGGGCGCGGCTCTTCGTTTCCACTACTTCTGAAAATCCAAAGACTCCAAAGCTTTTAAATTCCTGCTGCAGGTTCTCTTCAAAACTCAGCTCTGGCTCCTTCTCCCAGTTTGATTCCATCCCGCTTGCCAAATGGTCCACGAGTTCGGCCTGCACATCGTGATACTCCACATAATGCTTCCGGGTGAATTTATAAAGACGCTCTATTTCTTCAGCAGTTACTTTTCTCACGAGAACTGGTAATTTTTGCGGTAGAAAACGATAAGCTCATAGCTGGTCCTGATCACTGCCAGATAGAGCAGGATAATGGCAGAATTGATCCAGATATTGTTCAGTTCAATCAGACTGGTGTCGCCGGGTCCCAGAGGCCCCAGATAAAGGAATAGAAAAAACAGGAGTGCCAGCCGATTGAGGGAAAGGAAATTCCTTTTGCCCAGAAGGTAGTAAGGCACGGCCCACATCACCACCATTGTGATTACGAAAGGGAACAGAAAAAATTCCGCTGTCCAGGCCTCAGGAACTAGTAATGTTTGAAACCAGACCAGGGCGATGGTGCCCAGAATATTTAAAGGTCGATAGGTGTTCCTGAAAACCTGCCTTAACACCTTCTTATCGGCCTGCCATTGATAGCGCCTAAGGCTCTTTAACAGAAGCTTCTTATGTAGCCGCATATACTCCTTGAATTCTGCGTAGAAGCCTGGGGAATCCTTCTGTAAAAGCCTTTCCTCCAGTTCACTGGCAACGTGATCTGTGATTTCGAGGCGCACATCGAAGTAATTGACCCCCGAATTCTTCAGGTAGTTCTCTATGAACCGTATCTCTTTGGGTGTTAATTTCTCCATTTCAGGTCAGGCTTGGATTAGGATTGATTATCCCCTGAAGGGTGTGAAGGAATTCCTCCAGTTCAGAAAGCTTTGCGGCCGTTTCCCGGGTACCTTTCCTGGTAAGCCGATAATACTTTCGCAGCCGGTTGTCCACCTTCACCACCTCCACTTCCAGGATCCCGTCGGCCTCCAGCTTGTGCAGCGAAGGATACAGGGCGCCTTCGGTGATCTTCAGTTTCCCCTTCGTCAGCTCCTTGACTTTCTGCGTGATTTCATACCCATACATCCTGTCGCTTTCGGCAAGCAGCTTCAGAATAATGGTGGTTAAACTTCCTTTGTACAACCCGGAATTCGACATTAGGTCAGCTTTAGATTTCGAATATATATAAAATATTTTATACCTAACTTTCTTAGGCATCCCTTTTTTTGAATTTGTTGAAGGCATTACGGCTCATACTTTGTATTTTTGCAGGAAATACCCAAAAAATGAGTGCCTTTTTTCCACTGAAGATAAAAGACGTTATAAGGGAGACCTCTCAGGCAGTGAGTTTAGCCTTCGAGATTCCCGAAAACCTGAAGCCGGAATTCTCCTTTAGAGCCGGCCAGTATATCACCATAAAGACCAATATTGAAGGCAAAGAAATTCGCCGCGCCTACTCCCTGTGCTCCCCTCCGGATGCCGAACACTTTAAAGTTACCGTCAAGGAGGTCCCCGGCGGAACCTTCTCGGTGATCGCCAACAACAAACTTAAGGCGGGCGACACCCTTGAAGTACATCCTCCCGAGGGAAAATTCGTCTTTGAACCCTCTACGAGCGACAAGCGCAGGTACTATGCTGCCTTTGCAGCAGGAAGCGGGATAACTCCAGTGCTTTCTATCTTGAAAACTGTCCTCAAAACCGAATCCCACAGCCGTTTTGTCTTGGTGTACGGAAACAAATCCCCAAACGAAACCATTTTCTTCAGGGAGCTGCTGGAACTTCAGGGTAAATTCCCAGACCGCCTGTTCATTGATTTTGTGTACAGTCAGAGTAAAGAGGAAGAATCCCACTACGGAAGGATAGATCAGAGTACTGTCAATTTCATTGTACAGAATAAGTTCAAGGGGGAAGAATTCGAGAAATTCTACCTCTGCGGGCCAGAAGGGATGATCAATGAGATCACCGAGGTTCTGCAGAAGAAGGATATTCCCAAGGAAAAGATCCTGTTCGAACTGTTCAGCACTGAGGAAGAAGGCAGCATTGACGCCAATCTTGATGGCACTACCACCCTGACCATTCTGGTTGATGATGAGGAAACAACCTTCAGCATGAACCAGGACACCACTGTACTGGATGCTGCGCTGGAGCAGGGGCTTGATGTTCCATATTCCTGCCAGGGAGGGATCTGCAGCAGCTGTGTGGCCCGGATTACCGAAGGGGAGGCTACCATGAAGAAGAATTCAATCCTCGTGGACAGCGAGATCGCAGAAGGGCTTATTCTTACTTGCCAGGCTCACCCTACTACTCCTACGCTGAAAGTGGATTATGATGATGTCTAGACGAACTTAATGATTAATTAAGCTGAAGGACCTCCCGGACCTTCTCCACAACCTTCTCGGGGGGGATGCTTCTCATAACATCATAGTACCCATCCGGAACCTTGTTACCATAAATAGAGGTGGGAATCAGCGGGTACTCCTGAAGATCAGGCAACAGGGAATTGGAGGCCGGCTGGTTGAAGGGTGCAAATCCGGTGTAGGGGTGAGTCAGCCCCCAAAGACTGATTACCGGAATCCCAAAATTTGCTGCCAGATGGCCGTTGCCACTATCCATTGAAAGCATGGCATCGAGGTTGGAGATGAGGGCCAGCTCTTCCCGGAAACTCACCTTTCCAGCCATGTTCACCACATTTTGAAAATCCTTTTCCCATTGCTTCAGCACGGTGGATTCCG
This sequence comes from uncultured Salinimicrobium sp., assembly GCA_965653085.1. Taxonomy (GTDB): domain Bacteria; phylum Bacteroidota; class Bacteroidia; order Flavobacteriales; family Flavobacteriaceae; genus Salinimicrobium. The sequence goes on along the minus strand of CBFGYW010000046.1, from coordinate 3,259 downwards.
ATTCCCCCGCACCGAAGAGGAAGATCTTGATTCGATCATTACTCCCAAGCGCCTTCAGCACCTCCTTCATCAGGTCCTGGGGATACATTTTGGAATTGTGTTGAGCAAATGGTGCTATTCCCAACCATTTTTTAGATGCTGTGCCCACGATATCCATAAGAGCGGGAGAAAGGGTCTTTTTTTGAGGGAAGGTAATGTCGGTAAGTTCTATGGGATAACCCAGGGCTGCAAAAACATCGGCGTACCGTTGATGAGTTGACTTCAGCTGTTTGAAAATTTTGTTCTTCTCCCGTGTCAGGGCCTTCTTTTCGGCCCTGCCTTTGTTGATCTGCTTCACCGGAATCCCGTGAAGCTGGAGAAAACCCTTAAGAATCATGGACCGAAGTACATGGTGCAGATCGGCCACTGCGTCTACGTTCCGCTCCCGTAATTCCCCCGACAGGCGCTTCAGTCCCGCAAAACCTTTGTGCCTGCCCTTAACATCTGCTTCATAAACTTCCACATTGGGAAGATCGTCAAAGAGAGGCGCAAAAAATCTACGGGTGAGAATGGTGATCTTCAGCTCGGGATAAGTTTCGGTAAGCTTCTTGAGAACGGGCACTGTCATGGCCACATCCCCAAGAGCCGAAAGCCGGATAACTAAAATATGGCCTTTCTTCATTCCTCCCTGCCCGAAAAGGCTGTTTTATTTGGTTCCCCTCAATACCGGGTTCAGCTCGTCATCGTTGTACATCTTCATCTGCTTGTACACCTTCATATACTTGTAGCCATTTTCAATATCTTCAAGCAACTGGTCTATGGCTGTTGAAAGGTCTACACGCTGCTCCAGAAGCACGTTCAGCTTCTGCTGGCATTTCTGCCTGTGATCTTCAGAAGCATCCTCTCTGTGAGCCTCCTCTTCCATATGGTAGATCTTAAGGGCGAGGATGGAAAGCCGGTCTATTGCCCAGGCGGGGCTTTCGGAATTAATGCTGGCGTCTGCTTTAGGCTGGACATCCTTGTACTTCTCAAGGAAATAACTGTCTATGTACTCCACCATATCAGTCCGGTCCTGGTTTGAAGCATCTATCTGACGCTTCAGTTTCAAGGCTGACACGGGATTGATATTCGGATCGCGAATAATATCCTCATAATGCCACTGCACGGTGTCAATCCAGCACTTTCTGAATAGGAGATGTTCCAGTAATTGGTCCTTCTCGCTGTAAGGATTTTCAAAATCCTGTCCTACCATATTGATTACGTGATATTTTTCAATCACCTCCTGAAATATCCTGTTTGCCTTTTCTGAAAACATAGCTTCTTTTTTTGATACTGCTAAAACTGAATTCGGAATGCCTTTCGGCCTACTTAATTTTTCGCAAAGGTACCAATATTTGTAATAGAATCAGCCTCTTCGGAAAGCTTTCAGAAGATCAGCCAGACCATAACCGGCAGGACAGGGATCAGGAAAAGCAGCATCTCCTTGAACCATTTATCGTCGAGGGTCTGCAGATAATTCGTTGCGATGATCGACAGGGGAGCTAAAAAGAAAAAGAGTTCGCTGCTGTTCTTGGTGGGTGCAAAGATGGCGACGGCAAGTGAAATGACCAGGGCCCAGAAGATAAGGGTGTGGGAGGCTCTTATATTGGCACTGGCCCGTTGAAGGATTGTCAGGTAGTTAAAGGAACACCAGATCATGAGTGCAAGCAACAGACTCACGGGCACTAGTATCTCAATATCTCCATAGGCGCTGAAATCGAAACTGCTGGTCTGGAACCATTCGGAAAAAGTATAGAAACTGTCGGTAAAGTAAAGGTGAAGACAGCTGGTTATGGAAAGGACCGTGAGGAATGACAGCAGTGGAACCAGCCAGTACTTTATATTCTGCCTTACGTGTAAAAAGATGCCTGCGAAGACCAGGATCAGGAAGAGCACCGCCCAGAAATAAAAAAGTGACGCGACGAAAATCCAAAGGCTGGCATCAAAGATCTTCTTGGTCGTCATCCTTTGAGACCTCAGGCTTATCACCCTTCGCATTGCCAGGAGCACGAAGAAATTGGCTATGATAACATCATCATTCCTCAATACCTCGAACAGCATACAGGCAAAAGCGGCAAAAAGAAGGGTTTTGTAGGCATTCCGCTGGGTGAGTTCATTGCGTTTGGCAATAAAATTCAATACTACCATGCACATAATGAACAGCATCAGGACCCAGATCTCCTTCATCACTGCCCCAACTGAGGAAAAATTGAAAAAGCCCAGGTTTGCGATAAGGTAGAACGCCAGCATGTAAATGGCGACGAGGGTGAAATTAATGGGCCTTGATTTGCTAAAAAAGCTTGTTAGCATGGAGGTTTTTTATATTTTTGCTCTATAAATATAGATACTATGAAGGATTTTTTTGAAGGCATTCAGTCATTTTTCGAAGATTTCGCTTTCGAACCTTTGAATTACCTGCGTGCTCTGGAACTTGAAAGCTGGTGGCTTGCCAACCTTTTGAACTGGGTATTCATGATCATTGCGTTTGTTGCCTTCCTTTACTGGATGAAACAACTGAAGATCTTCAACGACAACAACGAAGAAGACAGAGATCCTTCGGCTCATTCTTTCCTAGGATAAGTCGAATCCGAGATCTTTTCTATAATACATCCTATCGAAATGGAGTTTGTCTGCATTCTGATAGGATTTTTTTAGTGCCTGTTGGTAATCCTCCCCGAAGGAAGTAATGGCTATCACCCTCCCTCCGTTTGTGACCACTTTTCCATTTTCTTCTCTGGTTCCCGCGTGGAATACCAGCGAATCTTCTACGGATTCCAGGCCAGAGATCTCTTTCCTTTTCTCATAAGCCTCTGGGTAGCCTCCGGAAACAAGCATTACCGTTGCAGCAGCGCGCTCATCAACCTCCAGCTGCACTTCATTCAGCTTTCCTTCTCCTACCCTTTTAAATACTTCCACAAGATCTGACTTCAGTCTTGGCAGGACGGCTTCCGTTTCCGGGTCCCCCATCCTCACGTTGTATTCAATTACGTATGGTTCATTGCGCACCTTTATAAGTCCGATAAAAATAAAGCCATTATAGGTGATTTTCTCTTTCTTTATCCCTTCCACAGTAGGTTTAATGATCCTGCTTTCAACCTTTTCCATAAAGGCAGCATCGGCAAAGGGAACGGGTGAAATGGCGCCCATTCCTCCAGTATTTAGTCCTGTATCTCCTTCCCCTATTCTTTTGTAATCCTTTGCAGTAGGCAGAGTCACATAATTTTCACCGTCAGTAAGGACG
>CBFGYW010000045.1:0-9772 GCA_965653085.1 uncultured Salinimicrobium sp. | reverse complement strand
CCCTTCTTGTAGAAAAGCAGTCCATCTGAAGGCAAGAGATCTGCGAAAGCTCGAAAGGATTCTGTTAGCTTCTGTGGCTCGCCATAGATATCCAGGTGGTCGGCATCCATGGAGGTAATGGCTGCAATGTTGGGTGCCAGCTGAAGGAAGGACCTGTCATATTCGTCGGCTTCCACCACTATCACTTCGTTTCCTGCTAGGATTAGGTTGCTCTGATAGTTCTCGCTTATCCCCCCTAAAAATGCAGACACCTTTGCGCCTGAATGCTTCAGCAGGTGGGCCAGAATGGCTGTAGTTGTGGTTTTTCCGTGAGTTCCTGCCACTGCCAGGGTTCTGGTTCCCCGGGTTACATCCCCCAGTACCTGTGCCCTTTTTCTGATGTTATATCCTTCCGCGACGAAATACTGGTATTGCGGATTCTTTGCTGAAATCGCGGGGGTATAGACTATCAGACTCGTTTTGTCCTCCCTGATCTCCTGCGGAATATCTGACACTTCAGAGGAATACAGCACCCTGATCCCTTCAGCTTCAAGATTGGAGGTGAGTTCAGACCTATGCCTGTCGGTTCCAGCAACCCTTAATCCCCTGGCATTGAAATATCGGGCCAGGGCACTCATGCCTATCCCCCCGATTCCAAGGAAGTAAATGTTGTTTATGTCACTGAACCTATTCATCTCTGTTTCCTGATAAGTTTTTCTATTTCGTCAACTATATGCGACGTGGCAAAGGGTTTTGCCAGTTTTTTTATGTTTTCTGAAAGGCTCTGCAGCTTCTCTTCCGACTCCAGCAGGGGAAAGAAGATCTTCTGAAAGCTGTTGTCTACGGAACTTTCTGCAATTACCACTGCAGCATACTTTTCCGCCAAAGCCAGGGCATTTTTGCTCTGATGGTCTTCCGCCACATTGGGGGAAGGAATAAAGACAACGGGCTTTCCAGCGATGCATAATTCAGATACGGTTCCAGCTCCCGCCCGGGAGATGATGACATCTGCAGCTGCATAGGCAAGGTCCATCCTGTTCAGGAATTCCACGACTTTGACGACTTCGCTTTCACCATACTTTTTGTATTCGCTGAAGTATAAGGACCCGGTCTGCCATATCAGCTGCAGATCGTGCTTCTTAAACTCCTCCAGCTGTGATTCCACCAGCTGATTGATCTTTCTGGCTCCCAGGCTTCCTCCCAGTACCAAAACGACTTTCCTGTTCTCCTTCAGACGGAAATACTCAAGGGCCTTTTCCCTCTTATTTGCTACCTGAAGAAGATCCTGGCGCACGGGATTACCTGTGAGCACCAGTTTTTCTGCAGGGAAGTATTTTTCCATCCCGTCATAAGCGACACAGATAACATTGGCCTTCTTCGCGAGCAGCTTATTTGTAATTCCTGGGAGGGAATTCTGTTCCTGTAAAAGGCTTGGTATATTCTTCTGGTTTGCTACCTGCAGAAGAGGTCCGCTGGCGAAACCGCCAGTACCTATCACCAGGTCAGGCTTAAAGTTTTTGATGATTTTACGCGCCTTCCAGAGGCTGCTGAGGAGCTTGAAAGGGAACATCAGGTTCTTCAGCGTCAATTCTCTCTGAATTCCGCTGATCCAAAGGCCTTCAATCCTATAACCCGCCTCCGGCACCTTCTGCATCTCCATACGGTCCTGGGCCCCCACGAAAAGCACCTCCGCCTCAGGGAAGCGCAGCTTTATTTCGTTGGCAATGGAAATGGCGGGATAGATATGTCCTCCCGTACCGCCTCCAGATAATATGACCCGTAGTTCTTTCATATTGCTTCGCTCAAAATTGTAAGCGGATTGTCTTCTTCTTTTTCTTCTTCCAGTTTCTTTATTTCGGCTTCCCTTCTCGCACTCACACTCAAAACCATTCCTAAGGCAAGGCAGGTCATCCAAATCGAGGATCCCCCGCTACTCACTAAAGGTAAGGTTTGACCTGTAACCGGGAATAATTCAACCGCTACCGCCATATTTACCAGCGCCTGAAATATTATAGGCAGCCCAACTCCCACCACCAGCAGTTTTCCGAAGGTGGTGTTCGCCTTGGTGGCAACAATAATTATCCGGAACAGCAGGAACAGGTAGACCAGCATCACTCCGAAGGCCCCAATTAATCCCATTTCTTCTACAATTATCGCGTAGATGAAATCCGAAGAGGACTGCGGAAGAAAGTTTCTCTGAATACTCTTCCCAATCCCAATTCCGGTAACACCCCCACTGGCTATAGCGATCTTTGCTTTCTCGATCTGATAATCAGCCTCGGTAACTTCATCATTGCTGAAATTCTCAATCCTGCTGATCCAGGTGTCTACCCTATTGGGAAACAGCCCCGGAATAGCCTTGGCAGTAAGAACAAACAGACTGAGAAAGAGGATTCCGGTTAACAGGATCGTGCCCAGATATTTTATGGGGTAACCCCCAATAAACACCAACAGGATCACCATGCTGAAAATTATGGCAGTGGTTGAAAAGTTGGCCGGTAAAATTAGCATTAATATCACACCTACGGGCAGCCAAAGTGGTAAAATAGTCTGCTTGAAATTATATTCCTTGTCCTGCATCTTCGCCATGTATTTCGCAACATAAGTCAGCAATACAACCGAAGCAAGTGTAGAGGTCTGGAAAGTCTTGTTTAAAAACGGAATATTGATCCACCGGCTCGCATTTGCTCCATCAATTGTGGTTCCCTGGGAAATTGTATATATCAGCAGCACGATAAGCAGCGGGATTCCCAGCACCGATAGCCCCCGAAAATACTGATAAGGCACTTTGTGGACAAAGAACATGATCACAAATCCCAGGAACAGGTAGATAAAATGGTTCATCAGATATGGAAATGTGCTTCCGTCTCCATACAGATAAGCGAGATTACTGCTGGCACTGTACACCGGCAGGAACGAAAAAACAGCCAGCAGTCCTGTAAGGGCCCAAATGGCTTTGTCTCCACGTATCTTTGAGAAAAAGTTGCTCATTCTATCTCGCTTCTTTTTATATTATATCCTGAATTATAGATTCCTTACAGCTTCCTTGAACTGGTTTCCTCTATCTTCATAATTCTTGAACAGGTCAAAACTCGCACAGGCTGGGGATAGTAGTACAGCATCACCCCTTTCGGCAAGTCTGTAAGCCATCTGAACTGCTTCTTCCATAGATTGTGATTCCACAATGGTATCAACACAATTACCAAAAGCGTCAATTATCCGGCTATTGTCAATGCCCAGGCAGATGATCGCCTTCACCTTTTCATTCACCAGATGCAAGAGTTCGTGATATTCATTCCCTTTGTCAACCCCACCAACGATCCAGATGGTCTCGGCCTCCATGCTTTCCAAAGCGTAATAGGTAGCATTCACATTGGTAGCCTTGGAATCATTGATATATTGGACATTGTTGATCTTCAGCACCTTCTCAAGCCTGTGCTCAACTCCGTGGAAGTTCTCAAGGCTTTCCCTGATGGTCTCTTTTCTTATTCGTAATAACTGGGCTACAGTTGCAGCAGCCATGGCATTCTTGGCATTATGTTTTCCTTCGAGGGAGAGGGTTGAATTAGGCATGGTAAATTCGTTGTTATCTATGGTTATGGTAATCTGGTTGTTGTTGATGAATGCTCCGTTCTCCACTGTTTTCTGAAGGGAAAAGGGCAGCTTTCTGGGGCTTATGGGAAATTCCTCTAGCCATTGCGCAATGACCTCGTCATCGCCGTCGTAGATGAAGTAATCTTCTGCTTTCTGGTTCTTTAAGATTCTGAATTTGGATGAAATATATTCCTTGAAATTGTGATGATATCTGTCCAGGTGATCTGGAGTAATATTGGTAAGTACTGAAATATGAGGTCGGAAATCTTCAATTCCGTCAAGCTGAAAACTGCTTAGCTCCAGCACATAATATTCCGCATCTGTCTCAGCCACCTGCTTGGCAAAACTGTCGCCCACGTTACCAGCCATCCCTACATTCAAACCTGCATTTTTTAGGATATGATATGTGAGTTTGGTCGTTGTGGTCTTTCCATTGCTTCCGGTAATTCCAATGATGGTGGCATTGGTATAAGGAGCTGCGAATTCGATTTCTGAAATCACCCTGATCCCTTTTCCACGGATCAGGTTTATCAAAGGTGCATCTTCAGGGATTCCCGGACTCTTCATCACCAGGTCAGCCTTGAAAATAACATCTTCAGAATGCTGCTTTTCTTCCCAGTCAACCTGCAGGTCTATGAGCTGCTTCTTATAATTTTCCTTTATTTCTCCCTTATCCGAAACAAATACCTCATACCCCTGCTTCTTCGCAAGGATAGCAGTCCCCACCCCACTCTCACCGCCACCCAGGACGACGAGGAAAGGTTTTTTGGAATTGCTTATGTTGATGGTATTTATCACGTTATCGGGTTGAAATTTTTATGTTGCTTTATCTTATCTTATCTCAGTTTCAGGGTTACGACTGTCACAATCGCCAGAAAGATCCCGATGATCCAGAAGCGGACAACAATTTTACTTTCGTGGAAACCGGCTTTCTGATAATGATGGTGTAGAGGAGACATCAGGAAGATCCTTCGGCCTTCTCCATATTTTTTTCGGGTGTATTTGAACCAGCCCACCTGCAGTACTACCGAGAGATTTTCAATCAGGAATACGCCGCAGAGGATTGGAATAAGCAGTTCTTTTCGGGTGGCAATGGCCAGCACCGCAATGATCCCGCCTATGGTCAGACTTCCCGTGTCTCCCATAAAAACCTGAGCGGGATAGGTATTGTACCAGAGGAATCCCACCAGGGCTCCTGCGAAGGCAGAAATAAAGATTGTCATTTCTCCCGAACGGGGGATATACATCACATTGAGATAGTCAGAGAAAATGATGTTACCCGAAACCCAGGCGAATAGGCCGAGGGCAAGTACAATGATGGCTGAAGACCCCGCCGCGAGACCATCGATTCCATCGGTTAGATTGGCTCCGTTTGATACAGCGGTTACGATAAAAATGACGATTGGGATAAATATTAACCACGCGTAATTCTCCCAGCTGGGATTGATCCAGGTAATAAGGCTGGCGTAATCGAATTCGTTGTTCTTCACGAAGGGTATAGTGGTCTTGGTGGATTTCTCTTCAGGAGAAACATCCACCTGTTCACTGGAAGAGACCAGTTCAACTGCGGATCTCTGGCTCGGAATGATCGGATTTTCCTTAATGGTAATTCCGGGATGAAAATAGATTGTGGCACCTACAATGATTCCCAGTCCTATCTGGCCTATAACCTTGAACCTGCCTTTTAAACCTTCCTTATCCTTTTTGAAAATTTTAATGTAATCGTCAAGAAAACCTATAGCCCCCATCCAAAGCGTTGCTACTATCAGTAACAGCACGTAGATATTGGTGAGGTTGGCAAATAACAGGGCCGGGATTAGAGTTGCGATGATGATTATCACTCCCCCCATAGTTGGAGTTCCTGCCTTTTCAGTCTGCCCGTGCAGCCCAAGATCCCTTACACTCTCCCCCACCTGTTTCTTCTGAAGGAAATTGATGATCTTTTTACCATAGATGGTGGAGATTCCCAGAGAGAAAATAATCGCCATGGCCGAACGGAAAGAGATGTACTGGTACAGCCTCTCTCCCGGGAAGGTGTAATTGCTTTCTAAGTAATCGAACAGGTGGTACAGCATAGTTTATTTTCTTCGGGCCGGTTTATTTCTTTAATTCTTTCAAATATTCGGTGACTATTTCCAGGTCGTTGAAATCTGTTCGCACTCCATTTACTTCCTGATAGGTTTCATGTCCTTTTCCCGCTATCAGGATAATATCATTAGGTTTAGCCAGCTGGCAGGCGGTTTTTATGGCCTGTCTCCTATTGGTGATAGACATAATCTTTTTAAAGTTGTGCGGCTCCACTCCCGCTTCGACCTCCTGAATAATTACTTCCGGGTCTTCTGTCCTCGGATTATCACTGGTAAACACAACTTTGGTACTAAGCGCCGAAGCGATATTCCCCATCTTTGGCCTCTTGGTCTTATCACGATCGCCCCCACAGCCCACAACGGTGATCAGCTCCTCATTTTTGGTCCTGATGCTGTTGATGGTCTGCAACACATTCTCCAGCGCATCGGGAGTATGGGCGTAATCCACAATGGCGGTGATCTTGGTGTCTGAAATAAAATACTGGAACCTTCCTGCTACTGAAGTCAGTTCACTGATAAGCCGCAGGCTTTCCATAGTCTTCAGTCCCAGTAATTCCGAAGCCGCATAAATGGCAAGGATGTTATATGCATTGAAGGTACCTATGAGTTTTGTCCATACCTCCTGCTCGTTCAGCTTCAGCAGAAGCCCGCTGAACTCATTTTCAAGTATCCTGGCTTTATAATCAGCGTAGGATTTCAGGGCGTAGGTGTATTTCCTTGCCTTTGTATTCTGAAGCATCACCGGCCCGTTCTTATCATCGGCATTGACCAATGCAAAAGCCGAAGCGGGCAGTTCATCGAAAAACCTCTTCTTCACATCCCTGTATTCCGCAAAGGAGCTGTGGTAATCCAGGTGGTCGTGGGAAAGGTTGGTGAAGATACCCCCGGTGAAATTCAGGCCGCTTGTGCGGTGCTGTGCAATCCCGTGTGAGCTGACTTCCATAAAACAATACTCCACTCCGGCGTCGTTCATCATCTTGAGATAATAATTGATGCTCAGGGAATCCGGTGTGGTGTGGGTGGCCTTAAAAACCTGCTCTCCCACCAGGATCTGTACAGTTGAAAGCAGCCCCACCTTATAACCGGCTTTTGTGAAAAGCTGATACAGGAGGGAAGCAATAGTGGTTTTGCCATTAGTACCTGTCACTCCAACGAGCTTCAGGTTTTCTGAAGGGTTTCCGTAGTAGTTGGAAGCAATGATGGCAAGAGCCCGCTGAGAATCCCTTACCTTCACATAGGTGACACCGTTGACCACATTTGCAGGAAGCTCCTCACAGATAATAGCAAGTGCCCCCTGGCTGGTAGCCTTCTCTATAAAATCATGCCCATCTGAAGCTGTCCCTCTAATCGCGACGAAAACATCATTCAATTCCACTTTTCGGGAATCGAAATGGATATTATTCACCGTCACATTGGTATTTCCTACCACGGCTTCCAGGGATACTCTGTACAATATGTCCTTTAGAATACTCAACTTAACTTCAGATTTACGGTTTGATCCGGCTTAATTTCCTCACCCGGCTTCACAGATTGCTGCACTACCTCCCCTGTTCCGGATATCCGGACCTGCAGCCCTAGATTCTCCAGCAGGGAGACTGCATCCATGGCCGGCATCCCCTTCAGGTCGGGCATTACTTCTTTGGCCTTTCTGGCGACGGCGTAATATTTTTCATAGCTGTTGATGACTTCGGGATTGGAAGCGTCAAGGCTGTTAAATTCATCTACTACTGGAGAATCTGTAAATATCTTCTGAGCGACCTTCTTGAAAACAGGCCCACTAACATCGGCCCCGTAGAATCCTATCTTTGCCTGCGGCTTGTGGATAACCACTATACAGGAATACTGAGGTTCCTCGGCAGGGAAAAATCCCACGAAGGAAGAGATATACTGCGGATTCTGGGCCCATCCCTCTTTCCAGTATTCGGTTTGTGCGGTTCCCGTCTTTCCAGCCATGGAAAAATCGGGGTCGTAAAGGCTCTTTCCGGTTCCTCTTTCCACAACATTCTTAAGCACATCCTGCATCTTCGCTACAGTCTCAGGAGAACAGATCTGCGGATCTATCACTTCTTTTTCGAACTTCTCGATGGTCCTGTCCCAGGCCTTGACTTCCTTGATGAACCTCGGTTTAACCATCTCCCCACCATTTGCAATGGCGTTGTAGAAGGTAAGGGTTTGCAGGGGAGTGATCTGTATACTTCCGTAGCCATAGGCCATCCAGGGAAGCGAAAGCCCTGACCATTTTTTATCTCCCGGTGCCGGAATGTAAGGCACCCCTTCTCCTTTTATCGCAAGCCCCAGATTTTTATCCAGGTGCATATCCTTAAGTCCGTCGACGAACTTCTGTGGCTGATCCTTATAGTTTTCATAGATAAGTTTCACGATCCCCACATTGGAAGAAACTTCCATGGCTTTAGCAGCAGATATTTTCCCATAACCTCCGTGTTTGGAATCCCTGACCTTTCTTCGGTAGATGGTCATAACCCCATTTTCGGTATCAACTATGGTACTGGTATCGATGACCTTATCTTCCATCGCCACTATCATAGCCATCAATTTAAAGGTAGATCCGGGTTCGTGGGACTCCCCTACTGCATAGTTGAGCTTCTCGAAATAATTCCCTTCAGAAGTACGCCCGAGGTTCGAGATCGCCTTGATCTCGCCGGTGGCAGTTTCCATCACCACAACCGAGCCGTGGTCTGCTTCATATTTTTCAAGCTGTTCCAGAAGGGCGTGGTGGGCTATATCCTGAATCTTTACATCTATAGTGGAAATAAGGTCGTAGCCATCCTTAGGCTCCACCTCGTTGTTATCGCTGATAGGCTTCCATTGGCCCTTGGCAATGCGCTGTTTTAATCTCCTGCCTTCAGTTCCTCTAAGGTAAGGCCCGAAGGCACCTTCCAGGCCCACTCTCGAATAATGCCCGTTTTCATCCTGGCGTTCGTAACCAACAGTACGTTCTCCCATCTTACCAAGAGGATGTTCCCTCACTGTGCGCTGCTCCACGATTAATCCACCCCTGTTGGCCCCTAATTTGAACAATGGGAAATTCTTCACCTTCACGTAATCTGAATAACCCAGGTTTCTGGCAATCAGGAGATACCTATGCTTGTTAGCCCTCGCTGCCCGTAAACGTTGTGCGTGGGAAGCACTGCTCTCTCCAAACATCCTGGAAAGTTCCTTTGAAAGCGAGATAATGTTTTCTTCGAAGGTCTTATCGGAAACCGTCACTGCATCAAACCTGATATCATATTTGGGCACCGAAGTGGCAAGCAGGTTGCCATTGACATCATACAGGTTGCCCCTGTTTGCAGGGATGGTAAAGTTCCTGAAAGCCCGCTTTTCCGCCAGATCCTTGTATTTCTCACCTTCCACGAACTGAATGTTCAGCAGCTGAAGCCCCACCGCAATCGCGAAGAGGAACATACAGGCTGTCACTAAGTACATTCTGTTCAATATGGTCTTATCGGTGGTAGCCATTTAAGCTGTTATCTCGATTCTTTTATTCTAATCTTGGTAGGCGGCACTTCCGAAGGTTTTATCCCTCTCTGGGCCATCCTGCGGGTTATGGTAGATTCCATTTTCCACCGCATCAGGTTCGACCTGCCGTCAAGGAACTCGCTTCGCAGCTCCAGCACACTCTCATTCAGGCGGGCGATCTGGTGCACCTTGCTCTCGGCCCTGTGTGAGCTGCCTATCATAATTATTGCAAGCAGGGTACAGAACAGGATAAACCTCCAGTTCTTGAAGGCGTCTTCATTAATGAGAAATTTCCCTTTTAATATGTCGTACAAGCTTTCTTTCATTCCCCTTTTACAGCTCTGCGGCAGTCCTGATATTATAATCTTTTGGCAACCCTCAGCTTGGCACTGCGGGCGCGGTTGTTTTTTTTGATCTCTTCAAAGCTGGGAACGATCATATTCCCCACTTTCTTAAAAGGGACTGAAACGTTTCCGTAGAAATCCTTTTCAGGCTCCCCTTCAAACATTCCACTCCTGATGTACCGTTTCACCAGCCTGTCCTCCAGGGAATGGTAGGAGATAAGGCTCAGCCTCCCTCCTTTTTTCCAGCAGTTCTTCCGTCTGAAGCAGAAATTCCTTCAAGGCTTCAATTTC
>CBFGYW010000044.1:0-9786 GCA_965653085.1 uncultured Salinimicrobium sp. | reverse complement strand
AAATCCCATTGCAGGAAAAACAGGAACAACCCAGAATCAGAGTGACGGCTGGTTCATGGGAATGGTGCCCGACCTCGTTACAGGAGTATGGGTAGGAGCCGAGGATCGTTCGGTGCATTTCCCAGGAATACGTTATGGACAGGGAGCCGCCATGGCGCTTCCAATCTGGGGTACTTACATGAAAAAGGTTTATGCCGATGAGGAACTGGACGTTTCAACTGGTCCTTTCCCACAGCCCGAACACCTGAGCATTGCCACCAATTGTAGTACCTACGGTAAGGCCGCTGAAGAAAGCGTGGATGACCTGCCGGATGAATTGGATTTTTAGTCAGAAGAAATAACTGGTAATGCCTTGCCAGCAGTTCAAAAGGGAAACCGGAAAGATTTCCCTTTTTTGTTCGCTAAAATTTCCTCTCAGAGGGCGAAAACGTTGTAATGGCGTTTTAAATTTTGTAATTTTCCCATAAAATAAACACAATGATCAGAAAAACGGTAGCCAACGTGCAGGAGGCGCTGCAGGGGGTGGAAGACGGAATGACCCTGATGCTTGGGGGCTTTGGCCTAAGCGGGATTCCCGAGAACGCCATCGCCGAACTGGTGCGGCTCAACGTAAAAGAGCTTACCTGCATCTCCAACAATGCCGGGGTCGATGATTTCGGCCTGGGACAATTGCTTCAGAAAAAACAGATAAAGACCATGATCTCCTCCTATGTAGGGGAGAACGCAGAATTTGAGCGGCAGATGCTGCAGGGAGAAATGGAGGTGATCCTCACTCCCCAGGGCTCCCTGGCAGCAAAATGCCAGGCCGCCCAGCAGGGTTTTCCTGCCATTTACACTCCGGCGGGCTACGGGACTGAAGTCGCCAAAGGGAAAGAGACGCGTGAGTTCAACGGAAAGATGTATGTACTGGAGGAAGCCTTTAAAGCTGATTTTTCCTTTGTAAAAGCCTGGAAGGGAGATGAAGTCGGGAACCTAATCTTCAAAGGCACCGCCAGGAATTTTAATCCGCTGATGTGCGGGGCAGCAAAGATAACAGTCGTAGAGGTGGAAGAGCTGGTGAAACCTGGAGAGCTGGATCCGAATCATATCCATATTCCAGGAATCTTTGTTCAAAGGATCTTCCAGGGGAAGGACTATGAAAAGAGAATTGAACAACGAACCGTCAGACAAAGAAGTTAAGCCATGGGATTAGATAAAACAGGGATTGCAAAGAGGATTGCAAAGGAAGTTAAGGACGGATATTACGTTAATCTTGGAATAGGTATACCTACGCTGGTGGCGAATTACGTGCGGGACGATATTCAGGTGGAGTTTCAAAGCGAAAATGGGATTTTAGGAATGGGGCCTTTCCCTTTTGAGGGAGAAGAGGATCCTGATCTTATAAACGCGGGGAAACAGACGATAACAGCCCTTCCTGGGGCCAGTTTCTTTGACTCTGCCATGAGTTTTGGAATGATCCGCGGAAAACACGTAGACCTTACGATTTTAGGCGCTATGGAAGTTGCAGAGAATGGTGATATTGCCAATTGGAAGATCCCGGGGAAGATGGTAAAAGGAATGGGGGGAGCGATGGATCTGGTGGCTTCTGCTGAGAACATTATCGTCGCGATGATGCATACGAACAGGGAGGGGGAATCGAAGCTGCTGAAGCGCTGTACACTTCCCTTAACGGGGGTAGGCTGCGTAACGAAAATTGTAACCAACCTGGCCGTACTGGAGGTTACCGATAAAGGATTCAGGCTTCTGGAAACCGCTCCGGGAGTTTCGGTAGAAGATGTGAGGCAGGCAACTGAAGGTACTTTAATCGTGGAAGGGGATATTCCGGAGATGAATATTTAAGAAAACTCTACCACTAATTAAAAAAAAATAGACGTCCATACGGGCGTCTATTTTTTATTTAAGAAGTCTTGTTTTTTATTCCGTCAGGGAGGTGGAATGCTTATCAAGATTCACCAGAAAATCCATCGCCTCAGGCATAGGCATGATCCTGCCTCTGGAATTCTGTTGTGAAAAGTATTTGTGCCAGTCAGCTTCCGCTACTGCTTTCTCAAGGGTTTCCACAAGGTCCAGCGAAGGCATTTTCCATACCGCAATGTAACGGTAGTCACTCCGGTGGGGTGTGTGTTCGTCGTTCATTGCCCACCCCACATTTTCAACTCCGGCACTCGTGAGTTCCTGCATACCGGCTTTTATCCCATCAAAGAACTTAGTTCGTTCCTCTTTTGAAAGGTCCATCCAGTCCTGGGTCACATTCCACAATTCCACGTATAAGTACATAATCAAAGATTTAAATTATTATAGAAAAAATAGATTGAAGATTAAATAAATATATGATTTATTGAAGAAGCATAAAAGATATTTTGGTTTTTTTAAGATTATGTAACCTTATTGGCTTCTCCCGTAGAACAAATAAGCCCTTAAATGCGATATCTCAGGTTTTGCTTCTTCATACACCAGGCTGAGATCTAAAATTATAATTCTGTAGGATCCATTGTGGTTGCTGAAGTTGAATACCAGCTCGGCAGGTTCAGCTTTTATTATGTTTCCGTATTTGCTAATCAGGGACTTCAGCCTTTCGCCCAAGTCGAATTTCAGCAGGAGATTTCCGTTTTCACTAATTTCAACTATTCCATTTTTTTCGAACATCTGGAACCGCGATTCTTCAGAAGTGGTAGTATGGTTGCCAATCTGTAATTCAGTAAATACCTGCATGTCCTCTATCTCCACAACAAGGGGTTGTCCGGGGTTCCGGTAATAGGTCTGGAATATATCTGAAACAGCATCGGTTCTGATCTCCAGGGAGTCTAATATTTTATTGCCTATACTGTAATAATCGAAATCTTTAAAAGCTGTTTCAGGGTTGAATCCCAGCACTGGTACTGTCCGATGAAGCTGATTCCGGTGAGCGAGATAGCGGACAATATTCTGGAACCGGTTTGCTTTTTCCTGGGTAATATCCTTTCCTTCGGCAGTTATTTCAGAAAAAACTTCCCTGAGTTCGGTCACCTGTGCCCTCGCTGAAACCTGGAAGGCACCCCAGGGGCCAAAGGAACTTAGAACGATTAGCAGGAAAAGCGAAATAGGCAGAACCCGGAGCTGTTTCTTACGGCTTGAAAGCAGATATACGAAGATTCCGAGGATCCAGAATGAAAGCAGCATCAGGAAATATCGGCTTTCGGTGAAATTGTAGTCTGATATTCTCCTGAAGACCGCGACGAACAGCAAAATAAGCAAAGGCGCCAGCAGGATGTAGAACCAGGGATAGAATTTGCGGATAAGGAAAGAGGGATGTCTCTTTCGAATGGGGTCAATAATGATCTGAATGATGAAGCCAAGGATAGCCAGCACACTGATCATGTTAGAGATCCAGCCTTCGGGCAGTTCCCAGGCTATTAGGATCTTCAAGCTGTAAAGGTAAAGGATTAGGAGGTAAATTGCAATGAGAGGTACCAGGATAAATTTCACGAAGACCTCCAGGGGCCGGTTGTAGTGGATGCGGTCGTCCTGCTGGATATTATCGGGGAAATCAGAGAGATAAACTCCAGTATTTACAATTCCGAGGCAGAAGATGAACAGCTGTCCATAAACACGGGTTTCGATTTGGAGGTCGAACAAGGCATCAATTGCCAGAAGGGCAAAAACAAGTCCGAGATACAGCACCCCAGAGAAAAGGAGGCTTCTTCCGAGTGCAATGAAAATATCCTTGAGGTAATTCCAGAAGGCTGCGCTGTTCCAGGTTCTCACGAAGGGAGCAAAGAAAAGGAACACGTGGCCCGCCAGCAGATACAGCAGCCAGCGCGTTAATAGAATTACACTGTTATAATTTGAGTATTCCGGCAGGGTGAAATAATAGGCTGCCAGAAGGCTAAAAGTGATAAGATTCAGATACCACCATTTCCCTGGATTAGAGAACTGTTCGATAAAGAATTTTGTGGCCATAAGCCAGCTCACCCCAAGGCTTAAGACCAGGATCTCGTTGCGGTAAAATTCGAAGAAGTTGGACTCGTCCACCTCGAGCCAGCACATACAAAGAAGGGTACCAATGACTGCCCAAAGGCTTGCGAGGGGGAAACGCTTAAATGCACTGATGGATCTGGAGCCAATTTCTGAAAAGTATTTCATCAGGGAGCGAGCATCTTGTACACCTGCCCGATGTATTGGTAAAAATCGTCTGAGTGCTCCTGCCCCTCGGGCCTGTCGCCTACCTGATGCCCGAGCCGTACAATGATGAGGTCATCTTCAGGGATGACAATAACGTATTGACCCAGGATACCTCTCATATAAAACACCTTTTTCCCATTGATGTTCTCCAGCCAAAAGCCATAGCCATATTGTGGGGCTTCCTCGAACCGCGGCCTGGTGGACAGGGCGACGTAGGCGGAATCGAGAACTTGTCTGCCGTTCCATTTACCGTAGTCCTTATACAATTTTCCGAATCGGGCAAAGTCCCTCGCATTGGAAGCGATACAGCAGTAGGCTTTTTCCATTCCGCTTTCCTCACTGTCCAGTTGCCATAAGGCATCCTCTGACATTCCCAGCGGCTTCCAGAAACTCTCGCTGAGATATTCTGAGAGGGTTTTTCCGGTAGCTTTGGTGATTACCATAGCAAGCAGCTGGGTATTTCCGCTAAGGTATTCATATTCCTCTCCCGAAGGTTCTACCACCTCCAGTTTCAGGATCTGTTCCCGAATATTGTCGTCGAAATAGGCACGGGCTGTCATTGAGAAAGGGCTGTAATAATTCTCTTCCCAGTTCAGGCCTGAGGCCATGGAGGCGAGGTCCCCCACCGTGAGCCTTTTGTCAAACTGAGGGTAGAAATCTGCAACGGGCTGATCCAGTCTTTTTATATGGCCATCCATTATGGCTTTTCCCAACAAGGCTGCCACCACGCTTTTAGCCATGGAGAAGGAATTTGTTTTGGAATTCTTTCCATAATTCTCAGAGTATTTCTCAAATAGGATGCTGTCATTCCTGATGATGAGAAAAGCTACGGTTTCCATCTCCTCATTTAATTTGTTCAGTTCTTTGGTGGCCTCTATCTGGTTATAATTTTTGTGAAGGGGCCAGGGCTGAGAGTTACCTGCTTCAATCAGTCTGTTATCGAATTCGGGATAATCATCGATGTAGGCGGTGGTATAGCCACTCAGGTAGGTGGTCTTCACCCCCTTCAGGATATACTCGAAGTTATAGATGTAGAGTAGGAGGGTGATTATTCCCAGAAGGAGGAGCAGGCCCACGAAGAATCTCAGAAGGAATTTCATGAAACCTAAATTAGGAAATATATTTCAATGTGTTAGAACAGGGATGTCTGATTTGGGGGATTTTCGTGTTCCAGAAGCCATTTCTTTCGCCAGAGTCCTCCCGCATAACCTGTAAGGGAGCCGTCGGTGCCAATCACCCGGTGGCAGGGCACCACAATCCACAGCGGATTTTTTCCATTGGCTGAGGCCACGGCCCTGATGGCTTTTACATCGCCGAGTTCTTTTGCAAATTCGAGATAGGAGAGGGTTTTGCCAAAGGGAATCTTCTGCAGCTGCTGCCATACCCTTTTCTGGAATTCTGTGCCATCAGGAGCTGTTTTAAAGCTGAATTCTGTTCTAAGGCCATCGAAGTATTCCTGCAGCTGTAACACCGCCTCCTGGAGCTCCTGGGGCACCTGAGAAGACGTCCCTGGTTGGGAAACCGAACTACCTGAGGGGGCCTCTTCTGTTATGGAGATTCGGGTGACCCCATTTTCATCCCCATCTATAATAGCCTGACCCAAAGGGGTTTTTATCGATGTCGTCATCATTTCTTCCGTTCTTCCTTTTTGTCCAGATCCAGTATCCCCAGCCTTTTTGCCCGGCGTTCCCAGTTCTTCCGTGCCATGGCCTGCATATCCTCAATATTGTCACTCTCGTCCATGATCTCATACCCAAGGAGGGTCTCAATGATATCTTCCATCGTCACCAGCCCCACGGTATTTCCAAATTCGTCCACGACTATAGAGAGGTGGGTGCGTTTCTTTACAAAATTCTCGAACAGCTCCGGAATGGGGGTTTCCATGGAGTTCACTTCAATATTCCGCTTCAGGGTCGACAGAGGTTCCGGACCTTTCTCGTCGAGCATCTCCTCCAGCACATCATCCTTAAGAATGAATCCGGTGATATTATTGGGCACATCCTCATAGACGGGAATCCTGGAAAATTTTAGGTTCTTGTGTGTCCGGTGGAATTCCTCAATGGTAATTGCTTCATTCTCTATCACTGCCACAGAAAAAGGGGTCATCACATCCCGTGCGTGAATGGATTTGAACAGCAGCAGGTTCTTGATAAAGGTGATCTCCCCCTCCTCGAAAACCCCTTCCTCTTCCGCCGCATCGGTAATGGCCATGAATTCCTCACGGCTCATAGTGCTGACGTGGGCAGATTTTCCGATGAGTTTGGTTGTAAGCATCATCAGCCAGAGGATACCGGTATATTTAAGCGGAAATATCAGAAGCTTCAGGGTCTTTGCAGTAAAACCTCCCAATGACTGCCAATAAGTGGCACCAATGGTCTTCGGGATTATTTCTGAAAGGATCAGAATAGCCAGGGTCATAAGAGCTGAGACCACGGCCACAGGGGTACCTCCACCGAAGATCTTTTCGGCCTGCACCCCCACCAGAATTGAGCCTACGGTATGGGCAATGGTGTTTACCGTCAGTATCGCAATAAGGGGCTGGTCAATGTCTTTTTTTAATGTGGTAATGGTCCTGGCATAAGCCTCGCCTTCCCTAACTTTCATTCTCAAATAGGTAGGAGTAAAACTCAGGAATGAAGCTTCCAGGATGGAACAGAGGAAGGAAAAGAAGATGGAGATAAGCGCATAAAGAAGTAACAGGCCCATTTACAGAGTTTTGTCGGTACCCCTAATTTAAACATTTTTCCGGTGAAAGACCTGTCTTTTCCCTAAAACATGATTGCCACAAGGTCATCTTCGGAGACATTATTGAAATATTCCTTAAGGTCGAACTGCTGCAGGGCTTGGCGAATCTCCCCCTCCTCGTGCCTCGTATTTTTTAAGGCTTCTTCAATTTCCCCAATATCCTTAATATGAAAGAAATCGCCGTGGATCCGCACATCCGTTATTACTCCCTTTGAAACATTCATATGCATTTCGATGGTTCCTCCGGGGGTGCGGGCACCCTGCACAAAATTATAATCAGGGGAATAGCCATAGTTCCACTCCCAGGTGCTGTACTTGCTGTCTCTTATTTCCTGGATCTTCTGCAGGTCTTCCTCAGTGAATTCATACATCCTGGCATCCTCAAAGCTGGAGGTGATATGTTCCATGATCCTGTCGGTAAACTCGTCGAGGGAGATCTTCACCTTCAGGTGTTCGCTGATGTTAGTGACCCGGTTGGGCACCGACTTCACTCCACGGCCCTGGTATTTTAATGGATTCACCTTAAGGGCGCCACTGATGTCTTTCATTTCGGAAGAAAACAGAAGGGTGCCGTGGTGCAGTACTTTGTTCTTCACCACGTGTTCTGCATTGCCTGAGAACTTCTTCCCTTCGATAGTCAGGTCATTTCGACCTTCAAATTTTGCCTCCACGCCAAGACTTTTTAGAACATCCAGAATAGGTTTGGTATACCGTTGAAAGTCCACCATCTCGTCGTTGTCGCCCGTTCTGGTGAAGGAGAAGTTAAGGTTCCCGAGGTCGTGATATACGGCCCCTCCACCAGAAAGCCGCCTTACCACCTTAATGCCTTTTTCCTTTACATAATCCACATTAACCTCTGCAATTGTATTCTGGTGCTTTCCAACGATAATGGCGTTGTCGTTGCGCCACAGCATGAAACAGTCTTCTTTCAGATGCTTAAAGATGTACTCATCGGTTGCTATGTTAAAGTAGGGATCGGTAGAGTGGTGTTTTATACAAAGCATTTTCAAGGAGATTTTTGTGAGTCCTACAAAAATAGGAAAGACCCGAATGAAAATGGAATCTCGGAAGTATTTTTATACAAGTGTGCCATTCCCGGTAAATTGGAGTTAATTTTGCAGCAAAGCAACTCCTTCAGAAAAAGAAACGACAATGGCCTGGAAAAAACTGAATTCCCCTTTACTTGAAGCTCTTGAATCTCTGGAATTTGAGGGCCCTCTTCCTTTCCAGAAGAAGATAATCCCGCGCATAAAGGCCGGAGCCAACATCTATGGGATAGGTCCCCAGGGTTGCGGTAAGACGACTGCACTTATTATAGGAACCCTGCAGCACCTGGACAGTCAGCCCTTCCAGGACGCCCCACGTGCCCTTGTTTTTGTCAAGGACAATCAGGCCGCAGAAGCCCTGGAGGAACAGTTTCTGGAATTTACCCGTCACACCGATCTTCGTATTTACACTGCCTTTGAGGGACCCGATATGGAAAAGCAGAAGATTGCCATTTACGAGGGTTCGGATATTATTATTGGTACTCCCAAAAGACTGAACCGACTCTTCCTGATAAGCGGTATTGACGTGAACCAGCTGAAGCTTTTTATTGTCGAAGATGCAGAATTCCTTTCGAAATCACAGGATTTCAACAACCTGATCGAGATTTCGAGCCATATTTCCCGTAGTCAGTACCTGGTTTTCGCTTCAGAATTTCACCCACGGCTTGATAGGCTGCAGGACCTATTTATGGAGCATTCGGAGATTGTGGAGACCAAGGCCTAGCCTCGATAAATATTCCTTTGTTTTGCCTAAGTGGGAGTTTAGGATTTGCCAGTTTTCTTACTCACCTCTTCCTTCCATTCCTTTCCTATGGCCGAGAGGTACTCGGAGTGGTTCCATGTCTCAAGGCTTGAGGGGGTCGCGGAATCTTTTTCAACAACATAAGTTTCGTCTTCGGGTATGGAATTGACCTTGAAGCCACAGCTTCTCAACATCGAGATGATGCCCTGGTGGTTTGGGGCCCACCAATTGGTGGGGTCACCTGCAAGTTTGTTTTCTATAAAAGCCATGGAAGGCCAGGCTTTTGTGGTCATGATCTCGCGTTTGTGGAATTCCACATCGACTGGCAGCTCCATCTCCTCTTTTCCGGGAAGGGAAAGGGTCTGGAAGACCATCATCTTACGGGTCTTCTGAGCAAGAATATCAAGAGCCAGCATTGGATAGCGAAGGTGGTAAAATACTCCCATGAACCATATCAGGTCGAAATCCTCGTCGAGGTGAGCGATGTCATAGATTTGCATCTGCCGGAAGCGGATCTTGTCGTCGAGGCCAAACTGTTCTGCTACCCACTGTGCCTGCGTGAGGTAATGCTGATCTAGGTCAATGGCCAGGACGTCGGCACCTCTTTTGGCCAGTTCAAGGGAATAAAAACCTGCATTACAGCCAATATCCAGAACTTTCCATCCTGAGAGGTCTTCTGGTACGGCATTTCGAATATTCTGCCATTTAAAAGCTGGGAAATCGCCCAGGAAATGATTGGGTGCGGTCTGACTTCCATCAGGAAGGAGGATGTTGTGAAACCAGGGAGCCAGAGATTCTATTTTTTCAGTAGTAGACATTGTTTCAGATTTTATTGATGGGTCATCCATTAACTTTCAGCGTGGGCTGCAGGACTTCCATTATGTAATTCTCCAGTTCCTTCGCCCTTGCCCTAGCAGTGTGGGAGGAGAGAACCTTTTTTCGGGCTCTTTCCCCTATAAGTTTCCGGTTTTCTTCCGAAATATTCCTGAAATAATCCAGCACCTGCTGGGAACTTTGTGCGATGAGGATCTCAGACATAGGTTCGAAAAGGCTGTCCAGCCCTTCCCAGGCATCAGAAATGATGGGTACCCC
>CBFGYW010000043.1:0-9982 GCA_965653085.1 uncultured Salinimicrobium sp. | reverse complement strand
AGCGGCTGCCGGGTATCCTGCGGCAGGCGGTGATAGATGTTGGTACTGTGACTAAGAAGCACCATGACCAGCTGCAGCACCAGGTCGTAATCCTCGTCGCTGCACTGGACCTTTTTGGGCAGCACAGGCGCATAGACCTGTCTGCAGGCGGTGAGCAGCATCACCAGCCGGAAAAAAATGAGCCCCAGCCGGCGGATCGTCGCCACGTATTCCTCATTGAACAGGCTGAAATACCTAAGCTGAATTCTGGAAAAGTAAGTGTAAAACCGCTCTATCTGGGCATCGGTCAGCTCTACCTCTATCTCCCCTGCGGTCTGCAGTTTCTTGTAAAAATCAAAGAACTCCTGCCCCAGCTTGTCGTAGTGTTCCGTGATCCCTCGGGAACGGCTTTTCTCGAACACCCTTTTCCACACCAGCTCAAAGTTCATATAGTAGAACAGGAACCTGCTGAAAAGCCCATTCTCGGTGCTGGGGATCAGCGTAGCCACCTGCTTTGGAGTGCCGGTCAATAATGTGGAAAGACAGGGCGCTTCAATATCGACGTATTCCCGGTCGGTCCTTCGATAATAAGAGATGGTCTCGTGGTGCCAGGCCTTGCGAAAGCCGTCACTGTAGTTGCTGTAATCGGCTTTGAAGACCTGTGATAGGGTGTCTCCTTCGGTTTCGAAGATCAAGCCTTTTCCCTGGTTGTCTGCCAGAAGCTGGAACATCCCTGTAGAGGAAGAGTTGGCGGGAATGAAAAGCATCCTCTCCTGCGGCATTTTCGGCTTTTCGGCAGCTTTGTCCTTGGTGGAGTTATATTCAGCCAGGTCGGCATCATACTGCTGTTTCATTGCCCTTGCTTCCTCCCGAAGGGACCTGTGAATTGGCTGGACCAGCCTTCGACAGAGGCTCAGCCGGCCTTTCCCGGCCGAGGCGGCAGCGGTGATAAAAAGGTACAGATTGGGCCTTACCTCTCTCCCGTCATAGAGGCCGAAGAAATTCGTGAGGCTGGAACTTAGCACGGTCAGGGAACCAAGCAGCATAATGTCCCTTTCCTCGGGGCTGTCGCAGGTGGCGGTAACCTTTTGAAGGAAATAGGGCAGTTTTTCATAGATGCTCTGCGGAAATACCGGCATTTTCTCCTGTTCCGGAAATTCATCATCCTCGCCCTGCTCCTGGGGGTCTTTTGGAGGGACATTGCCCCCTCCCCCGCTGTTCCCGGTACTGCTGTTATCTTCCCGGGCTGACGTGCGACCGGCAGGATAAGAGGAACTGGAATTCCGCGGAAGTTCGATACCCGCCTGCTTCAGATAATGATAGAAGGTGGCAAGGGTGATCCCGCTGCCTTTGGAGTTCAGGCAGCGCTGGAACTGCTTATCACATTCGGCAGGATCATATGAGGGATGTTTCCTGCTTACACGGTGGAAATAATCCCGCCCTGTCTCCCCCAGTTCTGCCAGCGCAAATCCGATGTCCCTCCAGTGGGCATAACTTGCCGTAATATCGATTTCCGAAGCCTCCAGAGCCGCGACGGCCTTTTCAAGATTAGCCAATTCAGAAGCAGTAGCAGAAGGTCCTGCCGAAGCTTGCCCTTCCGGTTTCCCGGCTGCCTTCTTTTCTTCAGGGAGCCAGTCGTTGACGTTAAATGGTTTTTTCATGTTCATTATCTTTTTTAATTAAATATTTTATAGAGGGGTGTTTTTCTCCCGCAGATCCCGCAGATCCCGCAAATCTTTCGCAGATAACTCTTAACTCGTAACTCTTAACTCTTAACTCTTTAACTCATCTTCCATATTCCTGCATAGTCCATCCAGTTTCCCCTGGTGGCCGATTCTTTACAGTGTCGGGGGTGGAGATAGCTGTCGGGGCAGAACCCCAGGAAGCAGGCCCGGGCCAGATCCCGGCCGGAAGCGTCTGCCTTCAGGCGGAATTCGCTCCAGAGGTAGTTGGAGACCCCTTGGAAGAAATCGCGGTGACTGCCATTCTCGGGTTCTATGCGAAGCACCCATTTCAGGCCATTGCCCGAGGGAGAAACGAACAGCATCTCGGTTTCCAGGGCAGTTTCAAACAAAAGAAGCTGCCGTACTTCAGTAACATCTTCAAGGTCGTCGAAGTCGAAGACCACCAGCGAGGAATGCTTTATGAGGTCCTGCTCCCTCCTGCTGGCGAAAATGCCGGAAAAGGTGACATATGGGAACTGAGTGGCCTTATAGCGGCGCTTCTCCTGTGGGTTACTCAGCTCCCTCAGCTGCAGTGTTTTTTCTACGAGGTATCTTCCCGTTACCAGCTGCTGCACCGTCGCCAGATCAACGCAGGCCGAGGGCCGGGTATTGCTGATGGGATTCCGAAAGAAGCTTACCTGCGGCCGCCATAAATTATCTGTAGAGGCCTCGGATCCTCCTTTTCCGGAAAATAGGGAAAGCTTAAGGTGCAGCACCTGATCAAGCAGGAGATACAGCTCTTCGCTGCTTTTCGGTTTCAGGAACAGCCAGGCAAAATCAAAGGCAGTACCCATGAACGAAGGCCGCGCGAGGTCACGATGTGTGATGATGTCTCCCACTTTTTCGAGTAACAGGGTTCTCTGGTTTCCGTTGAAGGGATTGCGAACCTGCTGCCGATCACAGTTGTCGAAGGATTTGAGCTCTTCCCGGTAAAACTGTCCCAGGACGTAGGCGTAGATATCGCGGCCACCGTTGGTACGCGAGAGGATGTTGGTTTGGTTTAGTGTAGCCATTTTAGTTAAGAGTTATGAGTTAAGAGTTGCGGGGTGAATTCTCCCGCAGATCGCACAGATCGCGCAGATCCAACGCAGATGATATTTTTCATTATTCCTTATTCATTATTCCTTATTCCTTATTCACTGTTTCCTGCAAAATTTTAAATCGTTTCCCCACTATCTGGGTCCTGAATTGTTTTGCGCCGGCCGCATCAACGAAGCTGCGGGGGACCAAACTGCCGCGGATGGAAATGGAGGTCCCTTTGGTCACCTTTCTCTGGATGGCCCCCATCAAATTCTTTTGCCAAAAGACTACGTGTTGCCTCAGCATCTGCTCCACCAGTTCGCCGTTGTTGTTGTAGTAGCTAAAGCTGCTGATCACGGTAAATTCAGCGTATCTTCTTCCACCCTCAAAAACTCCAAATTCCGGCTCCCGTCCTACCTTCCCAATAAGTTCGACTTCATTCCTAAAGTCCTTCCATAAAATTGTACTCATACATGTTCATTTTTTATCTTTGTGACGTGGGACAGGTCGCGATCTGTCCTTACAGGCTCATCCAACTCTCAACTCATAACTCTTAACTCTTAACTCTTAACTCTCTCTCCCCCTTTCCAGCATCTCCTCCACATCCTCCAGCCGGAAGAACAGCTTGCGACCCACCCGGCTGAACTTTATGCGCCCCTTCTCTCTCCAAAGTCGACTGGTCCTGGAACTTATGTGTAAAAGTCTCATCAGGTCCACATTGTCGAGGAGGATAGGTTTCGAGGGTTTTGGGCTGTGGGCTGCTTTCTCTTTAAGGTGAGAGATGCGCCGATCGATCTCCCGAAGCTGATTGCCGGAAAAAGAAAGGAATTCTTCCGCAGGCGATTCGGCCGATTCGGGGTAATATCTTCTATAGCCAATGGATTCCAGCCAGTCGTGAAGTAAAATGCCCAGTCTCCTATGGGAAAGTTGCCTGGGGTCAATAGAAGATCGGTCTGTAATGGGAAATACTGCAGGCGCGGCCTGAAGGCCATCTGAAGGAGTTACATGATGCTCGCCTCCAGCAGTGCTGTTGCTGAATGTTGTTGTTTTAATTCCGGAATCCCGTTTCATCTTGTACCAATTTGAGATACAAGTTCAGGGGAACTCGCGGAATTATTTATTCGTCAACTTGTTCGTCAAAAGTTAATTTTTCGGGAGGTGCTCAAATAATTCATCCCCGGGATCCTTTCCCTTATCTTTCGGAAAGGGATCCTGCCCCTGGGTCCTCATTTCTTCTTCCAGAATCTGTAAATACCTTATGGAACAGCCCACAATAGCGGCCGCAAGGTTCAGCTGATCCATTTTAGGAGCGAATTTTATTTCCTGAAAATCAAAGAAACCAGAATCCAGGAGCAGCCTGAACCTTGTTTTCACCGAATCCTTCTTCTCTTCAGGCCGATCCTCCACCCCTACTACCAAGACCTTCACCTCCGGCATCAACCGGCTCAGGGCCGTCCGGGGAGATAGTGTGGAAATAAACTGCTGCAGCCTATCTAAGTCAAAAATAAACAGGCACAACAGCTCCTTATGCTCTCTGAAGAATTCCAGCTTTTCTATATGCAGTCGCAGGAAGCTGTTCTCACAAAGGCCATGTCTTCTGGTTTTCCGGAAATGGGTGCCGTAAAAATTATCCAGCGCGTTCATGCACTTAACGACTTGCAGGGCGTGCTTCATGAGAAGCGGCCGCAGCCTCTCGGGATCGGCCTGATAGAGTATCAGGAGCCTGTCCATCATTGAAGCCGCTTCGGCCTCGAAGTTCGAAAAATTCGACAGCTCCAGCTCCAGGCGTTGGGCGCAGCTGCGATTTGATCTTGATTCACAAATTTCAATGCTTACCTTGGACAGCATCAGTCCTTTCAGAAGGTCGCAGATCCTTTTTGCTTCCAGAATTGCCATAGAAGAACACATTAAATTGAAACCAGGAACTAAATCCGGCCCAGCAAAGTAGGGTAATCTGCAGTCAGGACTTTTAGTACCATAAAATTAAAAGAAAATTGGGAAAATGATAACATTTATTAATAAATATTTAACAACACTGACAGCCTGCCCTGGCCTGAAAAAATCCGGAAGTTGGAATCCTGGATAGCGTTATGATTCCGGTAGAGACGCAATGCATTGCGTCTAACCTTCTGTTGATAAATTTGATCCCTGCAAACCCTGCTTGAAATTTGATAATAAGCCAAATGTAAAAACGTGATGCATAGAGGCATCCGAGGTTGAGTGGAAACCCACCTGCAGGCCTTATCAGCAATCCGCCGGGTTTATATGCAGTGCGTGAGACGCAATGCCTTGCGTCTCTACGGACTATTCGTACAACCCAAAAATATCGACTTCCACAACCTTCTCCACTTTCTCTAGTTTCTCCACTTCCTACACCTCCACTTTTTTCTTGTCTCATTTTAACCCAGAGTACCGAATTCCTCTCTCCTCCTGATGGGTATCAGGTTTTTACCATTCTTCCATAAAAATTAATAAGCCCAGGATTCAAAAAAAGTAAGACACCTCACCGCCAGAAAATAAAACATGGCAAATCCTGGGGAACACAGTCCCTCCCTGCTACCCGCTCCGTGATCAACAGGGACCTGACAAGGACCTCACAGGGACCTCACCCGCGAAGACCCCCTGTGAGGTGGCTGGCAGGTGATGGGGAATCGGCTCTTAATCTCGGAGCGGGTCGGGGGAAGAATTGGCTGAACAAGAAACCGGAAAACCACTTTAATGAATGGAAGCAATATATCGATAGCGTTCAAAAAGGGAGACGGGGGAAGTGGAGAAAGTGGAGGAAGCGGAGGAAGTTGAAGAATAATTTAATTGCTGCATTTTACAAGAAAACCGCCCCATTAAAATGAGACGGCTTCTCCTGCTTTTTTCTTCTGTAAAGTTCCAGGTGATGGATCAGAAAGCTTATGACCTGTGACTTCAACCCATCTGCAATGTTCTAACTAAAACCTAGTCACAGAGAAATACCCTTCTGAATTTTCACCCTGGAAAAAAGCATTTCCTGATCAATCTAATTGATCTTCATTATTTCAGCACAGGCAATAGGCAGGGTAGGCATATATTCGCCTTCTACTGTCATTCCGTGCACCACTACAGCTCTGTTTTCCAGGGGACCAAGATCCTCTGCGGAAATGGTTCCCTCGCTGCCCAGAGTGAAGGTTCGGTGGTACTCAACCATGCCTCCCGCATCGGCGGTGGGGAAGTCACCGGATTCATCGGTAAGAGAAACTCTTACGGCTCCATAGAAAGGAGCTCCGTCTTCCAGGCTCAACAGGCCATCTTCTCCGGCGGCAGATGCTGGAGGACAGGTGGCATTTTCGCTGCTGTCATCCAAACCGTGGATGTGCTGTGGATGCAGCATTCCTGCTTCCACATTGAACTGGTATACGTGGGTATTGAGCGTGTTCCCTTCCATTGACATATAAGCAAAGGCTACGGCATTGGAATCATTTAATTCTGTGAGACAGGCTTTGTATTGAACCACATCATCCTGAGGATCATCAAGGATAGGGGGAGAATCATCGCCTTCACAACCTACCCTGAAATGATAGTAGTCCAGATTTCCTTCTCCGTCGAACAGACTTCTTACCTCGTCATCGGTGACAACTCCGCTTCTCACTATATCTTCTTCCACATCCCCATAAGCGTCAGTAGACATCAGGGTGATCTCGAAATAGTATTGATCTGCGCCTTCAGTGTCCGGCAATGCCATACATACGGGGCTGGCAGCGTAGTCTCCGTTTTCATCCATTGCCACTTCGGCAGTGAGGTCGGAATGGATCAGTTCTCCTCTGACTCCGTCATTAGACATCCATACATCAACGCTGTAAGCTGCAGGGTAATGTCTTCCACTTGGAGGGCAGAAGTTACCGAATACGCAGAACTCAATGGCCTCTGAAGTTTCAATATCAAAGAACAGGTAGCCATATTCGTTGACCATACGATCATCAAAACACAGCACTTCCACATCTACGTATTTTTTTGCCCCTGCTCCCAGTTCAATGTCCATGGGAAGGGGATTGTCTACAAAACTGGCCAGGCTTCCACCGGTCATGGGGGCCACCCAGATCATCGTGCTGCCTGCATCCTCGGGATTGCCATCATAAACGGCAAAGAATTCAAGGGAATAGGAGCCCGGAGTAAGTTCCAGATCTGTGGATTCTTCTGTAAACCATTCGGCTTCTGAATCTCCATCAAAATCACCGGGAGTAGCGTTAATGGCTACTACCAATGGTTCATCCATTGTTCCCACGTCTTCAGGACCAGTTAGTACCACCTCTACAAACATGGGGGTTCCGTCGGAACAGTCGGGCATTTCCATCTGCTGCTTCAGGGCAGCTTTGTTGTTTACCATGCCATTCAGGAGGGTCCCAAAGGAGAGGCTGGCTTTTTCAGTGTCATTCATGGGGGCTGCTGTTTCTTCCTTGCTACAGGAAGCGAACATCAGGGCAATTGCGGCTACCATCCCTAAACATCGGTTTAGTCTAAATTTTTTCATTGATTTTGATATTAATGGTTAATAAATAAGTTCCAGTCGTAGGATTACCATTGGGGGCCGTTCAAGCGAAAATGGTAACGTTTCAGAGGGAGGGTTTTGAAATTTCCGCTCTGTCTGCCTTTAAAGTTTTCCAAAGGTATGGGTAAAAAAAGGTTCGAGTCTATGGGGGAAAACCCGCATTGGGATTAATTTAACTTACTGAATATTAGCTATATTTTTTCAGAAAGAGTCTCTCGGTTCAGAATCAGCCTGAGATGGGAGCCGGTTTTTTTATTTTTTGAAAACAGATTTATTTTCTCATTTCAGGTTTAATTTCTACGAATTCTGCTTCCTCCCCTCTGCTGTCTTCAATCGGTGTTTTTTAATATAATTTTAACTGGAAGACTAAAACCGCAGCGCATATTCCTGCGTAGATATTTTATTAATCAGTAAAACACCAGATATGCCAACGAAACCACTAATCAAGGTAGAACCTCACTCAAGTGCGGCTACCCATTTAAACAATTCCCGCCGCCACTTCCTGAAGATGAGCGGACTGGCAGTAGCAGGAGCCGGTTTTCTCATTTCCTGCAGCAGTGATGATGACTTTTCAGAACCCATTGATCCCAATGCCGAAGTCTTCGATCTGGGCAGTGGGGATCTTGGGATCCTGAATTATGCTTATGCCCTGGAACAGCTGGAGGCTGCATTTTATACCAATGTCCTGGACGGCTCTTACTGGATGAATGCCAATGCCGGGGAAAAAAAGATCCTGGAGGATCTGTACAAGCACGAAGTGATACATCGTGACTTTTTTAAGGCAGCCATCACCGGCGCGGTCTCCGGCGATAGCAATAAGATCCTGCCGGAGCTGGAATTTGATTTTACCTCAATCGATTTTTCCAGCAGAGCCTCGGTACTGGGAACAGCAAGAGTACTGGAAGATACGGGAGTCGCCGCCTATAACGGCGCAGGAAAACTCCTGATGACCCCCGATTACCTGGTCATCGCAGGAAAGATAGTTTCGGTGGAAGCCCGACACGCAGCCGCCATCCGCTCGATTTTTCTGGAGGATCCAACGGCCTTTGCAGGCGATGAGGTGGTAGATGAAAATGGTCTGGACCTGGCTAAATCGCCGACAGAAATTCTGACTGCCGTAGGACAGACCGGATTTGTAAAAACCCCTTTCACCGCTAACCAGTTACCACAGGGATAATTTTGAACCTAAAAAAGACTATCATGGATATCATAAAATTTTTAAATGAGTTTACCTCAGAAAACCTTACCCATAAAACTTCCAGAAAAGAAGCCCTGGGTACCTTCGCCTCTTTAGGGAAAAAGGCAGCCTTGCTGGCCATTCCTTTTGGACTAGGCTCCTATTCGGGAAAAGCCTATGCCGCCCAAGATGGGAATGCCGCCATAGGAGCACTGCAACTGGCTTTAACCCTGGAATACCTGGAAGCCGAATTCTATCTCAAGGCTCTGGAATCGGGGGTTCTTCCCGCAGGTGGCAAGGCAGAAGCCATATACCGGCAGATCTCGAAACACGAATCGGCCCATGTCGCTTTCCTAAGATCGGGACTGGGTGAGAATTCTGTTGAATCCCCTACTTTCGATTTTACCGTTGGAGGCATGTTTGACCCCTTCAATGAAAACGGGACAGGCCAGGAGGTGGCGTATGCCCAGTTGCTGGCGCTGGCACAGGCCTTTGAAGACACCGGAGTACGAGCCTACAAAGGCCAGGCAGGCAATTTAATGGGCACCCCCTTCCTCACCCCCGCCCTGCAGATCCATTCGGTAGAGGCGCGGCACGCTTCTGAAGTAAGAAGATTAAGGGCCGAGGTGATGGGTCTTGATTCCGACCAGAATGCCCTGGGATGGATCAGCTTGAACAACAGAGGCCCCGGAATGCCCGAAGCCACCCAGGCTGTTTACGACGGGGAGGAAAATGTGACCCAGGGGGGCGTGAACCTTGTGGAAGCCACCGGTTTTGATGCCGCAGCAGTTTCACAGTCCTTTGATGAACCTATGGATGGGGCCACAGCTGCGGCCATCGCTGGTTTATTCATCAGCTCATAATCGCCTATTGTTTTTTAATGAGAGTTGCCGGGATGTTCTTCCCGGCAATTTCTTTAAAGTTATTTCAGACTTAACTTGTTACATTTATTATTATATACACCTCCTGCCCCCATTGTTTTATAATTTTTCATATTTTTAACTTATGCAACACGATCACCTAATTGTCCAGCTTCAGGCAGGAAATGAGAAGTCTTTCGAAAAAATCTATCAGTTGTATTCCAGGAGCCTCTACGGGATCATATATAGCATTATCAGGGATGAGAAGATCTCAGAGGAAATTCTGCAGGATGTATTTCTGAAGATCTGGGAGAGATCTGATTCCTACGATTCTGAAAAGGGGCGCTTCTTCACCTGGATGCTGAACATCGCAAGAAATGCCTCCATAGACAGGATACGGTCAAAGGACTTCAAAGACAGAAAGACAGATCTGAAAATTGACAATTACATCGATATCTGGGAAGCCAGAAGCAGTGCCGCAGGAAAACTGGACAGCATAGGCATACAGAGATACATTGAACTGCTGGAGCCCTTGTGCAAAAGACTTATAGATCTTCTGTTTTTTAAAGGCTATACCCAGC
Organism: uncultured Salinimicrobium sp.; assembly: GCA_965653085.1. Taxonomy (GTDB): domain Bacteria; phylum Bacteroidota; class Bacteroidia; order Flavobacteriales; family Flavobacteriaceae; genus Salinimicrobium. The sequence continues at coordinate 125 of CBFGYW010000043.1, read as the reverse complement.
AGGAAACCGCCAGGGAACTGCAGATCCCTCTGGGAACCGTGAAGACCCGCAACCGGGTGTGCATAGACAAATTTTGTTCAAACAGGAAGAACATCCCCACCAGAAGCAGGAAACTTGCGGCCCAG
>CBFGYW010000042.1:0-10154 GCA_965653085.1 uncultured Salinimicrobium sp. | reverse complement strand
TCCAAAAAAAGTTTTTACACAACTCCTATGGAAATCCTCAAAATCACCTTTTTGTAGCTCCTGGTAGCAGTAAAGACATCTATTCTTCATTTCCCTCAGCTATTGGATGAACACTAACTGCACCTATACAATTTTTACAACAGGCTAAAAGAAGTCCCATACGGTCACTCCTGTTTATTTTCCAGTTTTTGGTGGCAATATCAAGTAACCAGCCTTCAGGAATAAGACCTTCGAAAAAAGGAAAAAGGTGCTTTTCTACATAGGGTTCTTCTCTTACCGGCATTGTGAATGTCAAAAACTGGTCAGGGCTATCCTTTATATAAGTTTTTTCATATACAAATTTGTATTCTCCCTCGTCGGTTTCTGTTAAGATCCCCGCTAAAGTATTGCCATATAAAATTTCTGCCTGTCTCATAACTTAAGAAATTTCTTTTTGCTCCACCGGTGCCAATACATGACCAAACATTCTTAGAACATGATTTACTTTTTCTAAATTTAGATTCTCTTTCCCTTGCTCAATCTTTCGTATAACGGTTAAAGCCACTCCTGCTCTCTCAGCGAACTCCTCCTGGGTAAGATTATTCTCTTTTCTCTTTTCCTTTAAAAATTGTGAAAGACTCTTCATTATATGTGATCTGATATAAATTTAATCAAATATACACTATTATATGTTATCACATACAGAAAATATGAACAATCAGGTATTATATGCTAAAACATATATTTCACTTGCTTCAAAACATTTCCCCCGTATCTGCCATTCATCTTATTACCTGACTCTCAATATTAATTTTCCCAAAACACTTACAAGGTCCACAATTTTCCATACCAGGCATGTAATGTATCCATTTTCAATTGTTTCCCTTCTTAGTTTAGTTCCAGAATTCAACTAACAAAAGTGCTTTTGTTCATTTTTCAACTTTAAAACATTTTGAAATGAACGAACTAAAAATTCTCGAACAACTTGACCGGATTGAAAATCTTCTACGGGCAAGTAAAACTGTTATGTCTCTGGAAGAGGCAAGTGAATACTCGGGCATCTCCCGAAGTTACCTCTATAAGCTAACGGCAAAAGGTGAAATTCCTTTTTCCAAACCCAGGGGAAAGATGATCTACTTCTCAAAAGAGAAACTTGATGAATGGTTGCTTTCTAATTCTCGGAAATCAGGAAGAGAAATAAAGACTGAAGCTATTGATTATGCCTTCAAGAATAAGAAAAGTTTTTTGTAGAACCTCCAGAAGATTCGAGCTATGCCGGGTAAACATGAAAAGCTATACGGGGTAAAGGAGCAGAAGAAAAAAACGGTCTATGATTTCATCTTTGAATACACTGATAAAAAGTATGATATCAGGTATGATGAACTGGGACATGATTTTCAAATTTCTCTAAAAGATCAAAATGTATGGGAAATTCTGGATGTGAATTCTTTTCTGATCGAACTGGCACAATCAAACATAGAAGTTACTCCTGCTAAACTAGAAATTTTCCTCAGGTCCAGGTTCATCCAAAAGTTTAATCCAATAGAAGAATACTTCCGGTTCCTTCCGAAGTCATACCTGGGAGATCCTATTAAAGAACTCGCTTCATATCTCCCACTTAAAGAGCCGGATCTATTTCTCTATCATTTCAGGAAGTGGCTTGTCCGTACCGTCAGGTGTGGTATAGAAAAGGATTATTTCAACAAGCAGTGCCTTGTTCTTGTGCACTCTCAACAGAACTCGGGTAAATCTACCTGGTGTAGGTTCCTAAACCCTCCTGCCCTATCAAAGTATTTTGCCGAAGACATGACAACTGATAAAGATGCAAGGATCCAATTGACAAGAAATTTCCTGATCAACCTTGATGAATTATCTATACTGGCAAAAAAAGAAATAAACGCTCTCAAGGCTTATTTCTCCAAGACTATGATAAACGAAAGGTTGCCTTATGATCGGAAGAATTCTACACTCCCCCGAACCTGTAGTTTTATTGGATCAACAAACCGGGCAACCTTTCTTAACGATGAGACGGGATCTGTCAGGTGGCTCTGCTTTGAACTTAAAGGAACAATTGATTTCTCTTATTCCCGAGAGGTTGATATAAACAAGGTCTGGGCCCAGGCATATTACCTGGCTTATATAGATGAACAATTCTATTCTGAGCTCACACTGGATGACATTCAGCAAAATGAAATCAGGAATAGAACATACCGCGAATCTAATATGGAAGAAGAAATGATCTTGAAATTTTACACTCACAGTTCAGATCCTGCAGATTTTAAAACAGCCTCAGAACTTGTGATTGAGCTGTCCCCTATTAACCCGCGTCTCAATATGTACAATATGGGAAGAGCTCTAAAATCTTTGGAATATGAAAGGGTAAAATCCAAGGATACAAGAAGCTACGGTTATTTGATCAAAGCAAAGTTCAAAGCTTCACCCATAGAACTTTTATAAAAACTAATTACCCAATTACCCCAACTCCCGAAAGCAGCTGAAACCATTGGGCTTATGATGTGGTAATTAGATTTTTTAGAATCTACCCATGGGTAATTGAGTAAATAAGAATTACAACAAAAATAGAAATAACCCTTGTATTCACGGGGCTGGGTAGATGGGTAATTAAAAATAGAAAAACATGAGTAAGAATAACAACAACTTATCGTGGAGTAGTGCACGTCAAATTTGCATCGTAAAAACTCTTGCAAATTCAGGGCACTACCCCACCAGGAAATCGGAGAAAGAAGCCTGGTTTCTGAGTCCCCTGCGGTCAGAAACGCAGGCATCTTTCAGCGTGTCTTTGTCTAGGAATTTATGGTTTGACTTCGGATTGGGAAAAGGTGGAAATATTATAGACCTGGTCATGGCCATAAATCACTGCTCTGCCTATGAGGCAGTAAGATGCCTGCAGGATAATATTCAGTTTTCTTTTAGCCCGGTAGAAATTCCGAAGAAAAGCAATCCACACCTAATCCGGGAAGTAAAAACTATTTCACATCCGGCTCTTGTTCAATACCTGCACTCCAGAAAGATTCCCCTGGATCTTGCACAGCACTACTGTAAGGAAGTATGGCATTGCATGAACAACAAAATCTACTTCTCCCTCGGATTACAAAATGATGCCAACGGGTGGGAACTACGTAATAAGTATTACAAATGTTCCACCTCCCCAAAAACAACTTCTTCTTTTAAAAGAAAATTTTCAAGGCTTCTGATCCTGGAAGGGATGTTCGACTTCCTTTCGTTATATGTCTTTGATAAAGAACTCTTTTATAGCTCCGATATCATAGTGCTGAATTCTCTAGGCAATATCAGGAGCATTGATAATATCGTGAAATCCTATCCCAAAGTCATCCTTTTACTGGATAATGATCCAGCCGGTAGAACAGCTGCTGGTGAGTTATTATTTCGGTTTCCCAATACCACAGATTGCAGTGATCTCTATAAAGATTTTAAGGACCTTAATAATATGCTGACTCATGGAAGAATGGAAAAATGAAAGGAAGAAACCTATAGTATTAGATGTTTCTAAACTGGATCCTGCTTCTGAAGGATTATCTATAGAAGAAATAGATTCATCTCTGGAAGAGCATCCTACTATTGAACCGAATTCTAATTCAAGATGTGTGCCTGTGGGCACAAAAATAATTGCTCCCGGTGGTCGCAATAAAAAAGAGATGTTTAAGGCGAAAAGGGAATTCGTAAAATTTAGATGTTCCGTTTATGAAAAGAAGCTTCTCCAGGTCAAAGCAAAAAGGAGCAGGCGTAGCGTTAGCGAATTTTGTCGCAGGTCCATATTTAACCTGGAGGTAAAAGAGCGGCTTTCTGATGATCACATTGAGCTCCTTAAAACCCTGACCAAGTATCACAACAACTTCAAGTCTATAGGAAACATGTTCCGGAAAAAAGATCCTCGACTTACTACAACAGTCTATGCCCTGGCAGATGAGATAAAAGAACAACTTGAAAAGGTTCAGAAATGATTGGCAAAGGAAAGTCTATCTCCCATACCCAGGCTTCCATATCCTATGGATGGAACCAGGAGAAAAATACTGAAGTGGTATTCCGGCAGCACTTGGCGGGAGAGAATCCAAAGGAGATCAGCCGGGAATTTCAATTGATCCAGGAACAGAATATTAATTGCAAGAAAAACACACTCTCTTTTGTACTAAGTCCTACCGTTGAAGATGGAAAGAAACTTCACAAAACCCAGCTTCAGAAAATATGCAGCAGCTTTATGGAAAAAATGAACCTGGGGGAAAGACAGGCAATTGCTTTTGTACACCGGGACAAACAGCACCTGCACATACATCTATATGTGAACAGGATAGATTTCAATGGCACGGCTTATAATGACAGCTTTATTGGGAAACGCAGCCAACAGGCAGCGGAAAAAGTTGCAGAACAGACTCAGTTAACTACTGTTAGACGCTTACAAATAGAGAAGGAATTTAACCTGAAAGATGTAAGGGCGGAGATCAAGCGGCGCCATGACATCACTATGAAAAATTTCAAACCACGAAACTTTGAGCAATACATAAAGGGCATGGAAACAAATGGAGTAAAAGTTATTCCCTCTATTAATAAGGCCAACAAACTGCAAGGTTTCCGATTTGAATTTGACGGTTATAACCTCAAAGGAAGTGAGGTCCACAGGTCCATGAGTGGTGGAAATATTGGAAAATCCATGGCCGCTCAGGTTGGTATTAAATCATTTCTAAAAAACCATGAACAGCTGAAGGTGGCCGGAAAAGCAGTCCAGCTTTCCAATGGATTAGCCGTCAGCATTACTAAACATGTTCTCAAACGAATTATAAGCCAGGGATTAGACTATTAAAAAGATGAGATTATGACAAAATTGGAAGAATTATCAGAATTACTGGTTTCAGAAATTGAACAGTTTGAAAAAACCGTTGAAAAGCTGCAGAAAATCCAGGAGCAGAACATTAGGATTGATAGCCAAGCCTTAGAAAATACTCTCAGGCAGCAGCAGGAAAACCTGGAAAAAGCTTTGTTCTCGCATGACCAAGAAATGAAAAGCCTCGGCCAAAAACTTGAAAAAGCAAAGGCTTATACTGTTTGGGCTTTAACCATATTTGCTGCCTCCCTAATCCTTAACGGAGTTTTGGCTTACACCATTCTGGCTGAAGTAATTTAAGTTGGTGGAGAAAAAGGAGTAGAGTTAACAACAGGTGAAGTAACAGGTAGAGAGTTCGTCACTTTTTTTATTTAATGACTCCATTTTAGATAAGAATGATTTTTATTTTTTTTAATTGTTCTTCCATTTCTTTAAGAAAATATTTAGATTTACTACCCCTACACAAATGCCCATATTAAATTTATGACTCGATCCAAACAACAACTAGAAAATCAGCTTTGGAACATTGCCAACACCCTAAGGGGGACAATGGGAGCCGATGAGGATTCATTTTTTACAAGTAAAAGAGAATGACTATAACCTAAATATAGGTGAAGAAAAACATATACAGAATATTCAAACTATCGTTGACTTTTCAAAGAGCATACAAATTGAGAGAAAAGACATCCCCATAAATTTTGGGATTTCTCAAAAGCTGTTCAACCTCTATTTAAAGTATTGCTGGTGTAGTAGAAAATTAAATGCAGTTCCAGTACATTTTCCGGTAGATCGGCTCATTCAGGAAAAACTTAATCAGGAGTCCAAAGAGATCGGGCTCAATGGTTTGAAATTGAAAGCCTGGACACAGCTTAAAGATAAAGAAGACTATAGAAGTATCATTGAATTTGCTGAGAAAGTAATAGAGAGGAAGTATCCAGCTCGATCTTTAGCAGAAATGGAATTAGCAATTTATACAAGAAGAAAGTAAATGAACAAAACCACGAGCTGTTCAAAATTAATTAATGAAGCCTCCCGCATCCTTGAGCATCAAAAAGAGATTTCGACTTTAAAAGGGGAAAATTTCAACATCTTCTCCATTCTTAAAATGGAGTCTAAGGAAAACGCTACTCATTCTGCATTTTTAGGAGAATTACTTGATCCCGAAGGATCTCATAATTTGGGCACGTCTTTTTTGAAATTATTCTTTGAAATACTAGGGACAACACATTTAGATCTAGAGTCCTGCCGAGTCAAACTCGAACATTTTGTTGGGCAGAGGAATGATCTGGAGAAAACCGGAGGAAGAGTGGACATTTACATCTGGGATAAGTACAATAACTCCATTTGTATTGAAAACAAAATATACGCATCTGATCAAAATGTGCAAATTCAACGCTACTGTAACTATAATTCAAAAAATAACCAGGTATATTATCTCACACTTCAGGGAGATGAACCGGGAACAGAAAGTAGAGGAGAATTAGAATCAGGTAAAGATTTCCATCTCTTAAGTTATGCCTCAGATATTTTGAACTGGCTTTTAGCCTGTGCAAGAGAGGCTTGTAATTCACCTATTTTACGTGAAACAATTCAGCAGTATATAATTCTTATTAAAAAATTAACCAACCAACTTACTGATACAAAAATGCAGAAGGAAATTCAAAAACTCATTGCTGAAAATTACTTAACAACCAAAACTCTCGCTTCTAACGCCAGAATTGTAGAGCTGGAATATGCAAAATTGCTTTTGAATGAAATTAAAGCTGAACTGAAAAAAGAATTAAAAGAGAGTTGGACTGTCGTAGCCTATGGTGATTTGGAGGAAGCCTGGACTGGCCTTTATATTAATCATAAAGATTGGCCGGAAAAAGTTTTTGTGAAGCTTGAGGGACAGTCAAAAGTGCCCTGGAGTGACAGTATTTATGGAGTTATTGGAAATAAAGAAGTTTGTGATCATAAAAAACTGTTTGAGGAACTATCCAATGTAGATCTATTACAAGAAGGTTTTAAAAGCAATAAGGTTTGGCCTTATTACAAAACGATTTTACATCTGGGGAATGATGAATCCCGGGCTGTGTTGTTTGATGAACAAAAAAGGAAAGAGCTCTCCTTAGACCTTTCAGAAAAATTCCTTGAGTTGGTTAGGATATGTGAGGAACCTTTAAAGAAAGTGCACAAAACCACATTGACTCCTAATCTGAACTAATCTTACCACAATGAGTTATCAATCTGAAGGTGCATTAGAAAACAACCTGGTCAGGCAGCTGCAAGATCAGGGTTATGACAGAGTTACTATAAACTCTGAAGCTTCAGTATTGGCCAATCTGGACGAGAAGAAATCTCAGGGAGAGATCCTGGCCTTCCGGAACATTAAAAAAGCTACCGACGAAGCCATTGCGCTTTTTTCAAATAAAGATGCAAAAGAAGAGATCCTCCTCCCCGACTACGAGAAGGTGAGCGAGAAATTTTCGGAAGCTTTCATCGAACTTCTGAAGATCGCACCCACTGTAAAAAGTGTAGACAACTTACCTTCTGAAGAAGAGGAACTGCTATTTGTGCAAGCCTTCCGCGCTTTGATCCTTGCTAAGAATGTCCTCACCTCCTTTGCCGATTTCAGCTGGGAGGACGTGCCTAAGGACCAGCAGACGTTCGAAGATTACAAAAGCAAGTATCTCGACTTGTACGAGAAAGCTAAAGGCGAACATCAGAAACAGAAAGCTTCAATTTTAGATGATGTCGATTTTGAGCTGGAATTGATCCACCGCAACGAAGTCAATGTAGCTTACATCCTAAAATTACTCCCCGGATTAAAACAAGCCAAAGGACAATCTGCCACCCAGCAGAAAAAGCAAATTTTGGATTTGCTTGCCGGAGACTTGGAACTCCGCAGCAAACGTGAACTTATAGAAAAATTCATTGAAGAAAACCTTCCCAAAATAAAAGACATAGATTCCATTCCCGATGAATTTGACCAGTACTGGGGCGATCAGCGGGTACTTGCATTAGAAAATCTATGCGAAAAAGAACACTTGGATAAGGAACAGTTCAAATCTTTGATTGATGGCTACATCTATAACGAACATGAACCACTGCGGGATGAAGTTTTTAAATGTCTCGACAACCGCCCCAGTATTTTAAAAGCTCGTGAAATCGGAGACAGGATCACCAATAAGATGAAGGAGTTTGTGGAGGTGTTTGTGAGAGGGGTTGGGGCTTAGGTAAACAAATTAAAATTGAAGAGAATAAAGCTTTAAACAAATTTGGCAAAATGAAAGGTAACAAATATCGAATTCCAAAAATAGTAAAAATCGGTTCTCCAGATGCAGAAACAGATGATATCCTGTTCGAAGCATTTGTTCAAAAGGACATCTTAGATGAAATTCTTGATACTAGAAACCATAAATCAATTCTTCTAGGAAGAACTGGATCAGGTAAAAGCGCAATTATTAGATATATTGAGGAAAACAGTGATGACGTTAAACGATTAGTTCCAGAGGAATTGTCACTTCGTTTTCTGAGTAACTCTACGGTTCTTAACTATTTTAAAAGTATAAATGTTAATCTTAATCTCTTTTTTAAAATACTATGGAAGCATGTTTTTATAGTTGAGCTACTAAAATTGTACTTTAAGGATGATTATGATAAAAAGGTTCAAAGTAGATGGTATCACCATTTGAGGGAGAGATTCCTTCAAAAAATTGGTAAAATTGATCCCAAGAAAGAAAAGGCAATCAATTATTTAGATAGGTGGACAGACGAATTTTGGGAAGATACAGAATATAGAATTCGTGAGTTAACAAATAAACTTACTAGCGATTTTACCCTAGGGGTTGGCGTTAGAGAATCTGTTTTAAATTCTACTGCTCAATTGAGGGAAGCAATAGAGTCTGGATCAGTCGTAGATGTAAAGCACAAAGCCGAATCCGTGATTCATGATTCTCAATCAAAAGAACTTGCGGAAATTTTTCATATGATGAAAACAGATTTGTTCAGTGAGCATCAGAAGAAATTCTATATTGTTATAGATGACTTGGATAAAGAATGGATAGAAAGCAGCTTTAGATACGACCTTATTGATGCCATGGTCGAGGTTATAAAGGAGTTTAGACAGTTTAATGGAGTTAAAATTGTAATTAGCCTGAGAGAAAATTTATCTGATTTATTAAAATTAGGGATAAAACATGCTGGTGGTCAAAGAGAAAAATACAAACCTTTATATGCGAATATTAAGTGGACGGAAAAAGAACTACAGAATTTATTGGATAAACGTTTGACTTTAGTAACTGAAAAACATCTTGACACAAAAAATGCCTTTTATAAAATGCGCAGAGGAGGGGTTACTGGCTTTGAATATGTTTTGAAAAGAACATACATGCGTCCAAGAGATCTAATTTCTTTCGTCAATCATGCGTTCGAATTATCGAAATCAAAAACCCATTTGACTAAAGATATTATTTATAAAGCTGAAATACCCTATTCAAACGATAGGTTTGAGGCTCTTGAAGACGAGTGGAGAGAAAACTATGGAGATTTTGCAATGGTTTCTAGTTTTCTTCATAATATACGCAATGGTTTCAAATTGAAATCATTACACGAAGATAGCTTTGAGGAGATTTATGTGGACGATGAAATAGAAAGTAAATTTAAAGGTCCCCTACTTGATTTTATAATTAAGTGGAAAACCGGCAATATTAATAATACTGTTTTTTTTAAGAGGATAATATTTTTACTATATCATATTGGAATAATCGGTGTAAAAAAAGGACCGACCCATCCAGTTGTATTCTTTTATGATGACTTATCAATTAGGAGAGAAGACATTTCTAATAATAATAAATATTATGTCCATCCTTCTCTTTACTCTTATTTTAATGTTATTGATTTGGATCAGTTACCAGAGGAGGATTAATCTTTGAAAGATTGGTATTTATGTACTAATAAATTAACTACTCCCAAAGGAATTTTTGGAGCTGCACCAAGATCAAAAAGATAACTGGTGTTTAAATCCCTTTGCTAATTTTTCATTCAAAAATATTTAAGACTTAATATTAGGTAACATTTTGTTTCTTATTTTAAGATGTTGATAATGATCTTGTACCTAGATTACACCTCAAAATCCGCAAAAGCCCCGTCCTGCTTGAAAGACAACTTCTGTATTGGGAAGTAATCACCAGATATAAAAGCAAATTAGTCAAGCTTTTTCCTCTGAGGCACATTATCAAATTCTTCGTGGCTTCCAAAAAAAAAACCTCCCTGAATGCAGGGAGGAGCTCTTTATAGTTTGTTGAACAACTGGTTTTGTTAAGCAATAGTTCAA
>CBFGYW010000041.1:0-10156 GCA_965653085.1 uncultured Salinimicrobium sp. | reverse complement strand
GTGGCTTATGTGTTCGATAACAATATCTACATCAAGCACCTAGATTCCGGCGAAGTCGTCCAGGTAACCAAAGACGGAAAGAAGAACGAGATCATCAACGGGATCACTGACTGGGTCTATGAAGAAGAATTCGGATTTGTTCAGGCTTTCCAGTGGAACAGCAACGGGAACAAACTGGCTTTTCTTCGTTTTGATGAGACCGAGGTGCCCGAGTTCTCTATGGACATCTCCGGGAATGACCTTTATCCTACCCAGACCGTATTTAAATATCCGAAGGCGGGGGAGAAGAATTCCATTGTGAGCCTTCACCTGTACGACCTCCCTTCAGCAGAGACCAGTGAGATAGAGCTGCAGGACTACGAGTATATTCCAAGGATCAAATGGACCAATGAGCCAAATATCCTTAGTGTTCAGACGCTGAACCGCCATCAGAACAACCTGAACCTTATTTTTGTCAATGCTGATACCAATACTGCTAAAGTGGTTCTTAACGAAACTGACGAGGCTTACGTTGATATAACCGATAACCTTACCTTCCTCGATGACAACAGCTTCATCTGGACCAGCGAGAAAGATGGATGGAACCATATCTACCTTTATGATGCCAACGGAAAGCTGAAGGATCAGGTGACCGAAGGGCAGTGGGAAGTGACCAATTACTATGGTTACGATGAGGATTCCAAAAGGATATTTTACCAGAGCACTGAAAATGGAAGCATCAACCGTGATGTCTATTCCATTAGGACCAATGGAAAGAGCAAAAAACGCCTGACAGATAAAGTTGGACAGAACTCAGCTGATTTTAGTGCAGATTATACATATTTCATCAACACTTTCCAGAGTGCCACTACGCCACCGGAATATACACTTCACCTTTCCAAGAACGGGAAGCTGGTAAGGGAGATCCTCAACAATGAAGCCCTGCTGGAGCAGATCGCAGATTACAACTTCTCTCCAAAGGAATTTTCTACCATCAATGTGAACGGCAATGACCTGAACATGTGGATGATCAAGCCGAATGACTTCGATCCTGCAAAGGAATACCCGGTATTCATGTTCCAGTACTCCGGTCCGGGTTCACAGTCTGTATCCAATACCTTCTTCAATACCAATGAATACTGGTACCAGCTGCTTGCTAACGAAGGCTACATCATTGTAACTGTAGACCCAAGAGGTACAGGATATAAAGGAGCGGAATTCAAGAAAGTGACCCAGAATGAGCTTGGGAAATATGAGGTGGAAGACATCATCCAGTCAGCAAAACAGCTTGGGGAACTTCCTTATGTCGATGAAGACAGGATTGGGATCTGGGGTTGGAGCTATGGAGGCTTTATGTCTTCAAATGCCATCCTGAAGGGGAACGATACCTTTAAAATGGCCATAGCGGTGGCTCCTGTCACCAGCTGGAGGTTCTATGACTCTATTTATACCGAAAGATATATGACCACCCCGCAGGAGAATGCTTCGGGTTATGATGAAAATTCTCCTATAAACCATGTAGAGAAGCTAAAGGGAGCCTATCTGCTGGTTCACGGAGGGGGAGATGACAACGTTCACGTTCAGAATTCCATGAGGATGATTGAAGCCCTTATTCAGGCCAACAAGCAGTTCGACTGGAGGATCTATCCCGACAAGAACCACGGGATCTATGGTGGGAACACCCGTTTGCACCTGTACACCCTGATGACCAACTTCATCAAAGAAAATCTATAAATTACCCTATAAAAAAAGATAAATGGCAAATACTGCAATCGCCCACAAGCGTAAAGAATTATTCGGGCATCCCGTTGGACTGTACATACTTTTCTTCACGGAGATGTGGGAGCGCTTTTCCTACTATGGGATGCGTGGGATCCTCGTATTATATATGGCTGCTTCAGCAACTGCTGTAGATCCAGGGCTGGGATGGTCCAATAAGAATGCGATCTGGCTCTACGGATGGTATACCATGCTTGTATATGTGGCTTCCATTCCCGGAGGATGGATCGCAGATAAATTCCTGGGTCAGAAGAAAACAGTGTTCTGGGGTGGGGTGTTGTTATGTATGGGGCACGGTATCCTGGCTGTTCCGCAGGATTGGGCTTTCTTCACAGGTCTTGCTCTTATCATCCTTGGGGTGGGAGGTTTAAAACCGAACATCTCTACAATGGTTGGAGGTCTCTATAAAGAAGGGGATATCCGCAGGGATAGTGGTTTTACCATTTTCTACATTGGAATCAACATTGGAGCCTTCCTGGCAAGTATCTCTGTAGGTCTAGTGGCTTATTATTATGGATGGCATTACGGATTTGGACTTGCAGGTATAGGAATGGTGATTGGACAGATAGTGTTCGTATGGGGGCAGAAATTCCTGAAAGGAGTAGGAGAATTCACTGGCGGGACTGAAGTTTCAGAAGAAGAGCGTCTGGCTGCAAAAAGGCCTTTGAACAAGATCGAGAAAGACAGGGTGATCGTGCTGTTGATCTCTTTCCTCATCGTAGTTGTGTTCTGGGGTGCCTTCGAACAGGCAGGTGGTTTAATGAACCTTTATACCGATGCCAAGGTTGACAGAACCATCGGGCTAAGCTGGCTGCAGGAGATCCCTGCTGCTGTATTCCAGTCCCTGAATGCAGGTTATATTATCATCTTCGGAACCATCGTTGGAGCCTTCTGGATCAACTGGAAGAAAAAAGGGAAAGAATCATCTTCCCTGTTCAAAATGGCTGTAGGAACCATAATAATGGGTCTAGGATACGTTTTCATGATGTTTGCTTCGCAGGAAGCAAGTGCAGAGGTTTTTGGTAAAGCAGCGATGTACTGGATCTTCCTGGCCTACCTTTTCCACACTATCGGGGAACTTTGTACATCTCCTGTAGCCCTTTCTTTCATCACCAAACTGGCACCTCTTAAATATGCTTCCATCATGATGGGGGTTTATTTCGCGGCTACCGGTTTTGGTAACAAACTGGCTGGAACCATCGGAGAGTCGGCTCAGCTGGAGCCTTTCAATGGATCCCTGGTTGCAGATAAGGAAGAGGTCATTCCGTTTATGTCAAAAGATTCCATTCAGTTTAAAAATCAGAATAAGAAACTGGAATGGGTGTATGATTATCCGATCAACCAGGATAAGAACTTCGGAATAAGAACTGAAGTCTATCTGGAAGGAGATCAAATCGTATTTGAAGATATGGAATCCGGAGAGGTGGTAAATGACCTGTTCGAACTTGCAGGAGAGCGCACTGACGAGCTGAGGGCAAAACTGGAGGAGAATAACGTAACAGAGGCAAACCCTTACCACGCTGCCCTCACTTTTGAAAAGGATCAGGACGCTGCACAGATCTCGGAAAACAAAGGAGACGGACAGGCCTATGGTGTGACCTTCGTTCTGGAAGAGGAGCAAAGTGAGCAGGAATATCAGACATTTATGTGGCTGACCATCTTTACTGTTGCCTTTGGATTATTACTGATCCTGTTCCTTAAGAAACTGAAGAAACTGACTCACGGTGCTGAAGATAACGAGCGCGAGATCGATGAGAAGGATAATGAGCCCTATGAGCTTTCTGATGAGGATATTAACGAAGACAAAAAGAACAGAAGATAATGGCAGCAGTGAGTACCGCCGAACCGGATTTTTTTAAATCGAATGTCCTGGGACACCCCTCAGGACTGTTCGTTCTCTTTTTCACCGAAATGTGGGAGCGGTTTTCGTTCTACGGAATGCGCGTACTCCTGATCAACTTTCTTACCATGGCTATTGTTGGGGTTGACAATCCGGGTTGGGGTTGGTCCACTGAAAATGCGGGGGCCCTTTATGGTACTTATGCCGGACTGCTTTATCTTACTCCTATTGCAGGGGGGCTTATCGCAGATAAATTCATAGGATACCGCTGGGCTGTCATCGTGGGAGCCATCATCATGACCTTTGGCCACGCAGCCATGGCGGTAGAGACCGAATTCTCGCTCTATTTTGGGCTGGGACTGCTCGTGATAGGTACGGGGTTCTTTAAACCTAATATTACTTCCATCATTTCTGAAATATACAAGGGGAAACCCGAGAAGAAGGACGGTGCCTACACGATTTTTTACATGGGAGTGAACGCGGGAGCTTTCTTTGGAATGATGCTCTGCGGATACCTGGCAGAAAGAGTTGGATGGAGCTGGGGCTTCGGACTGGCCGGAATCTTCATGTTGCTGGGGACACTTCAGTTCTGGCTTGCCAAGCCATTATTCGGAAATGTTGGTGGGGTGCCTGATCGCAGGAAAGAAGCTGAGAATGTAGCCGATGAGGAGGCTAAAGGAGATCACACTCATAAGCACAATCCCTTTACTACCCTGGATAAGATACTGATCGTGGTTACCTCTGTTATAGGATTTGTCTACCTGATCAATGATCCTCTTTGGAGATTATCTGACCTGAACCTTCTGCCTACGGTAATGCCATTCGACTTTCAGGGAGAACCTTTCTCTGGGCCTCTGGGTGTTGCCATCATAGGATTGATTTTATTCCTGGTACTGGTCATCTCCAGGATCGCACGCTATACCAAAGTAGTAAGAGACAGGATGATCGCTGTGATCATCTTTGCCTTCTTCACTGTATTTTTCTGGATGTCTTTCGAGCAGGGTGCAACCTCTCTTATCATCTTTGCGAGGGATTCGGTAGACCGAACCCTGACCGGAATGTCAGCCTCAGTATTTAATATCGTAAATACCCTTCTGACGGTCGTACCGCTGATGATCATCACCTGGGTACTGTACCTGCTGTGGAGGCAGACATCAAAGCGTATCCTTGGTTCCAATATTGTTCTTGCCATCTGTTTTGCAGGAATCTGGGGGATCGTCATCTGGATGCTTGTAAGAGAGTATACAGCTGAAACCACCGAAATTACCGTGTCCTGGTTCAGTATCCTGAACTCCTTCTTCATCATCGTCTTTGCTTCGCTGTTTTCCAAGTGGTGGGAGAGTAAATACAATCCTTCCGCAGCCATGAAATACAGCTTCGGATTGATTCTGCTGGGCTTCGGGTTCGGGTTATTGGCCTTCGGAAGTGCCAACATTGCCGCAGGGGTAAAGGTGAGCATGATCTGGTTGATCCTGGCCTACTTGTTCCACACCCTGGGGGAGCTGTGCCTATCACCTCTGGGACTTTCTTACGTAAGTAAGCTCGTTCCCGCAAGGATGATCGCCTTTATGTTCGGGATGTGGTATCTCGCAATTGCTATTGGACAAAAGCTGGCTGGTTCTCTGGGAGGAATGATCACAGAAGTATCGAATAAATACGACCTCTCAACTTTCTTTCTTATCTTTACCATCATTCCAATTGCAGCAGGAATTGTAATCGCTCTATTGAATCCGTTACTGAAGAAACTGATGCACGGGATCAGATAATTCTGAGCCGAAAATTAATTCGGAACGGTTTTTGGAATGGGACAGGAAAAATCCTAAATGATGAGAAAAGTATTATTCAGCCTACTGTTTGTTTTTGTTGCGGGTGCCATGCAGGCCCAGGAAATTAAGTGGATGACCATGAATGAAGCTCTGGAAGCCCAGAAGAAGGAGCCAAGGAAGATCTTCATGGATGCCTATACCACCTGGTGCGGGCCGTGTAAGCTTCTGGATAAGAACACTTTTTCAAATAAGAAGCTGGCTGCTTATATCAACAAGAATTACTATCCGGTAAAATTCAATGCTGAAGGTACAGAGGAGATCAATTATAAGGAGATGACCTTTACGAATCCGGGCTATGATGCCAAGAGAAAAGGCCGCAACAGCCCTCACCAGTTTTCGCAGGCAATGCAGATCAGCGGGTATCCTACCCTTGCATTCTTTGATGAACAGGGAGGTCTGGTTCAGCTCCTTACCGGTTACCGCTCTGCCGAAGACCTGGAAGTGTTCCTGAAGGTTTTTGCCAAGGATGACCACAAGAAACTGAAATCAGAAGATGACTGGCTGGCTTACGTCAAGAATTTCAAAGGCGAATTTGCTGACTAGTTAATCTTTTAACGAATATAGATCCCTTTTCACCAGCATGTGGAAAGGGATTTTTTATTTTATAGCTCCTCTTAATAGTGTCGGAATATCTATTCTTTTGGAGGCTGAACTGAGATAAGCCCCCTCTTCTCCCGTATAATGAAATGGAAGTTTGTGTTTTCTGCAGGTGGTCCGCCATCGGTTAACATAGCTGGTGTAATTACTTCCATCTGCAATTATTTCTTCAGGCCGAAGCTCATTCAGCAGTCGATCCAGATTGATCTTTGGAGAATTAATCAGAAGTATCCTTTTTGGCTGCAGGTTTGGGATCCTATAAATGGATGTGCTGTCGACTACCAGCAGAAGTCCATCCTCCTGTTGGTAGAGGTTATTTAAAAAACCCAATTCTGTAGTGGAAATTTTTTCCTTGATCCGGTAGTTCTTCAGAAACAACTGCTGTTCTGGGGTACCAGGAAGATTATGGGTCAAGATCAGATGTCGGTTGAACTTTTCAGCAATAACTGTATGTCTGGCTTTGTGAAAGATGACCAGCTCGGGGCTGCTTCCAGAGGAAGCGTCATAAATAAATGCGATCTGAATCAAAATAAGCCCTCCCAGGAACAGTTTTATTCTTTTGGGGAACAACTTACGGCCCGAAAGAAGAAAGATCAGCAGGAGGCTGTAAAACGCGAATAACATGGGAAGACTGAAAGGGATTTCCCGAAACAGGAACTCCTCCTGTTGTGCTACAAGGTTTACCAGTTCATTCAGCAGTTTTATGGAGAGGTTCAGGGATTCTGCGAGGATGGAGGGAAGGCAGTTGAGGAGGGCGAGGCAGATAACAAGGATTCCCAGGCCCATCAGGATTCCGAGGAAGGGGAGAATGATCATATTGGAAAGGAAGAATAGGCCGGGAAACTGATGAAAATAAAAAAGGCTCAGGGGCATCACTCCGATTTGCGCTGCAAGGGTTACCGTGAATAGGTTCCACAGGTACTTCAGAATCCGGTTTTCCGGCCAGAAGAGAGAGGCCAGCATGGGTTGTAACAATACTATTGAAAATACGGCCAGGTAGCTCAGCTGAAAACCCACCTCAAACAACCATTGCGGGCGTACCAGAAGTAGAAGCATCAGGGAGAGGAAGAGGGTGTTTAAAACGCTGGTCTGTCTTTTTAGCTGCATTCCCACAGCCACGAAGCTGAACATGCTCACGGCTCTCACTACCGAAGGGCTCAAACCTGCCAGAGCAGCATAGCTCCATAGGAATAGCAGCAGCAGGCATATTTTGAGAAACCATCCTCTTTTGATCCTGTCCAGCGGGGACAGCAGGAAATTCAGGATCATCAGGATAAGTCCCACGTGTAGACCAGAGACCGCTAAAATGTGTACGACCCCTGCATCTATGAAATTTCCGTAGGTCTCGGAGGAGATGTCCCTTCGCTGTCCCAGGATCAGGGCCTGGACTATGGCTAATTCTTCTTTTTCAAAATTGTGCTCCTTCAGTTTTGCCTCAATCCTCGAATGAATGGCTTCAATGTTTCCTGCAAAAGTCTCCTGCCGGTGGTCCAGAAGAAGGACTTCCTCTTCTGAGGGGGAGATCTGAAAAAGGATGCCCCTGTTTTCCATAAATTTTCTGTAATCGAACTGCTGCGGGTTCAAAGCTGTGGGAATGGGTTCCAGGGAAGAGCTCACGGCAAGCTGGTCCCCAACCTGAAAATTCATAATGTCCCGTGGGAGCAGCAGCAGGATCTTTCCAAAGGATTTCTTCCCATTCACCTGCTTTACTTCCGCAAGGTATTTGTTCTCAAACTGGCTTGGCTTTAACTTTTCAGTGAGCGAAGCCACAAGGGAAATCTCTTCAGAAGGAAGAAGATTTGAATAATGCAGATCCTGATTACGGGGCTGGTGCAGCTGCGCACTTCCGAATCCCAGCAGGAAGAACAGCAGCGCAGCGCTGAGCCCGAAGAGGCTGTCCTGTAATAAAAGTTTTTTAGCTCTTAGAAAGCTGATTGCAAAAATGACAAAGCCACCCGCAAGAAGGAAATACAACAGATCGAGGGGAGGGGAGAACTGAAATCCTGTAAAAATCCCTGCCAGCAGAAACAGCGTCAACCTGATGATAGCTGTATTTACCAACCTCATGACCAACAACTTATGCGGAAAATGAATTTATGAAATCGGGAGAAAATGTGCAAGCCTTGCCTCAGATCTATTTTGGCTCTGAGATAACAATTTTACGGGAGCTGCAGTGCTATAAAACCCGCTTCGCCAGGACGAAAGCCTTCTGCCAGTAAGGTTGTTTAAGGGATGAAATAATGACGCCCTGCGAATTCGTGGAATGTATGAAATAAATATCGTCCTCATCTGAGCTTACCACCAGTCCCACGTGGGTAATGCTTTTTTTCCTTCGGTCGGTCTCGAAGAACAACAGGTCCCCGATTCCCACTTCTTCCAGCTGTAGTGGAGACCCGAGAAGGGACATCTCCCGGGAAATTCTGGGGAGTTCGATGTCCTCCTTCAGGAATGCAGTGTATACCAGTCCCGAACAATCCATTCCTTTTTCAGTTGTGCCCCCGAATTTATAGCGGGTACCCAGAAAAGCCTTGGCGTGTTCAGTGATAATATTTCCCAAAGCATAAGCTTCTTCGACTACCTCCTCCATATTGCTCTCCATCTCCTTTTCGGGCCTTGGTATTTCAACAGTCGCTGAAGTAAATTGAGGGCGTTCGGCTGGCTGAAAGCTTTTTTTGGAAGTCCCGCAGGAGGCCAGGGTAATTCCCAGAAGGAGGATATAAATGAGGGTCTTGAAATTCATATGTTTTATTCAGTAACTGAAATGGTTTCGTAGATCAATCTAGCTGTCTTTTCACTGGCACCGGCCCCTCCGAGCTTCTGCTCCAGTTCGAAATAGTCGTTGAAGATCTGCTCCCGGTGTTTTTCTGAAAGGATCTTCTTCAGTTCCTGTTTCAGATTCTTCTGATTGAATTCCGACTGTATGAGCTCCTTCACCACCTCCCGGTCCATGATCAGGTTAACCAACGAAATATAATCAAGTTTTATTATGCGTTTCGCGATCTCATATGAAATTCTGTTGCCTTTATAGCAGACCACCTCCGGAACCTTGAAGAGAGCAGTTTCCAGAGTTGCGGTGCCCGAGGTCACCAAAGCTGCGGTGGAGAGGCTTAAAACATCGTAAGTGCGGTTCATGATCAGGTGAATGTTCTTCCTCCTGATGAATTTCTGATAGAACTCTTCCTCCTGGCTGGGGGCGCCCGCAATCACGAACTGGTGATTAGGGAAATCGTCAGTGATGCTCAGCATGATCTCCAGCATTTTCGAGATCTCCTGCTTTCTGCTTCCCGGAAGAAGGGCTATCACGGGACGCTCATCTAGCTGATATTTCTTTCTGAATTCCTCTGTATCTACAGGAGGGCGATTGGCGATGGCATCAATCAAGGGATGCCCTACAAAATGAACCTTATAGTCGTGTTTGTCTTCATAGAATTCCTTCTCAAAGGGCAGGATCACATACATCTGGTCAATGTCCCGCCGGATCTCCCTGATCCTGTTCTCCTTCCAGGCCCAGATCTGTGGAGAGATATAGAAATGGGTCTTATACCCCTCTTTTCTCGCCCATTTTGCGATCCTGAGGTTAAAACCGGGATAATCAATAAAAAGCAGTACATCGGGCCTGTAGTGCTCAATATCTTTCTTGCAGAAGGAGATATTGCTGAGGATGGTCTTCAGGTTCATCAGCACTTCAGCAAAGCCCATAAAGGCAAGTTCCCGATAGTGTTTCACCATCGTCCCGCCCTGCTCCTGCATCAGGTCTCCGCCCCAGAACCTGAAGTCAGCCTGTGGGTCGACCTTTTTCAGGGCCTTCATAAGGTTGGAGGCGTGCAGATCGCCTGAAGCTTCACCCGCAATAATGTAATACTTCATTCTAGTAGAGTTTTAAGAAGGCCATGATGAGGGCTGCCAGCAGGCTCGCCATGAGAACACCTCTTGCCCTGTACACCTTCTCCTTCCGAAGAAAAAGGAAAAAGGGAAGGAAGTTAAGAACGGCTCCCGCAGCAACCAGAGTCCCGAGAAAATCACCCTTTACGGCTTCCCGGAGGCTCTCCCTGATGTTCAGGTCTGAAAAAAGCAGGATGTATAGGAGGATTTCCAGCAGGTTGGTCAGGATGACTGTAAAAAATCCCATAAAAAT
>CBFGYW010000040.1:0-10158 GCA_965653085.1 uncultured Salinimicrobium sp. | reverse complement strand
ACATAGCCCAGAATTTCTCCATCCTCTTCATAAAAAAACATGCCGCTTCCTCCTGGGAGCCTTTGTGAAGGAAAAGCTGGTGGGTATAGCCACTTATGTAAAGAATAATCACAAGGATTTTCCGGATAAAGGGCAGTATCAGTTAAGAGGAATGGCGGTACTTCCTGAAGCCCGGAAAATGCACCTTGGGCAACGAATACTACTGGCAGGTGAAACTAACCTGAAGGAACAGAAACACATTGATTTTGTATGGTTCAACGCAAGGGAAACCGCTGTGGATTTTTACAGGAAAAATAAATATCTGACCTACGGCGATTATTTCGAAATCCCGAACGTTTGCACCCATATTGTGATGTATAAACACCTGTAAATCCCATCATCCCAATATTAAAGACCCAAATCTTAAAATAAAAGCCTAATGAGAAAGATACCTATAGCTGCAGAAAAGTTTTTGATTTTATTGATCTGTTCCACCTGTCTCCAGGCATGTAAGAATGGTGATGGCGAATCTGGCGGGCTCTTCTCAGGATCTAAAGATTTCACTCCTACTACCTCTACCGAGCTTCAGGAGGGATGGAGCAGTGTGCCCGGGAATTTGCTTGAAAACGCAGAGGAGATAGAGAAATTCTACCAGGGCCGCTCATATAACCCTGTTTGGAATGAGGAGGATCTTATAAGTGACTTTGCAGAAGAATTAGACAAGGCAGAGGAAGAAGGCCTCTCTACCGCTGATTATTATCCGCCCAGGCTTCAGGAGCTCCTGGAGTCAGGTGAGGAAAGTTTGGAAGCAGAACGAGTGGCCCGGGAGGTACTGCTGACAGATTCCTTTCTGAATTATGCTCACGATCTTTATTACGGGAAAGTAGACCCCACAAAGCTTTATTCCCTTTGGGGCCTGAAACGGGAGGAGCTGGATCTGGAAAAGCTTCTTTCCTCCCTTTCTACGGCAGAGGACATAACTGCTGTGCTTGACTCACTTAAACCACATCACCCGGTGTACAGCGGCCTGAAGACTTCCCTTCAGGAGTACAGGGCTCTAATGAAGAAGGATAGTTCCGCGGTGAAAATAGCAGAGGGGGAGGCGATAAAACCTGGCGACAAAGATAAACGCACCGCACATATTGCTAGAAGGTTGCAGCAACTGGGGCTCGTTAATCTGGATTCCCTGGAAAATGACAGTATTTACAGCGAGAATCTCGTGGCAGCAGTAAAAACCTTTCAGCAGGAAAAAGGGCTTGAACCTGATGGGGTAATTGGAAATTCCACTCTTCAGCAGCTCAATACAAATTATTCCGATTTATATAAAAAGGTCCTGGTCAACCTTGAAAGGTGGCGCTGGTACCCCCGAGACCTTGGGGACCATTATATTCTGGTAAATGTGGCTGATTTTAAGCTAGCAGTAGTAAAGGATGGAGACACCGTTAGAACACATAATGTGATTGCAGGATCAAAGGAAAGGCAAACTCCTGTTTTCACCGACACCCTCGAGTATATTGTAATTAATCCTTTGTGGAACATCCCTCCAACGATTGAGGAGGAGGATATTATTCCGAAGGCTTCAAAAGATCCTTCCTATCTTTCCCGCAACAATATGACCGTTACGACGGCCAATGGAGATGTTCTGGACCCCTATTCGATTGACTGGAGTAGCCCAGAGGTAAAGGATTACAGGTACTCTCAAAGTGCAGGCCCCACAAACCCTTTGGGAAGAGTAAAGATCATCTACCCAAACAAATACCTGATCTATCTTCACGACACTCCTTCCAAAGCTTTATTCAACAGAAGCGACAGAGCTGAAAGTTCGGGCTGCGTGCGGGTTGAAAATGCCATAGATCTCTCAGCTTATGTAGTGGAAAACCAGGATGACTGGAGCCTGGAGCGGATCAAGAAGCAGATAGCTTCAGGGGAGACCAAACACGTGAAAATAACAAGGCCCATCCAGGTTCACCATTTGTATTGGACAGCCTGGAGGGGCCTTGATAAAACTTATTTTGCTGAAGATGTTTACAATCTGGATTCAGAGGTTTATAAGGCTCTGACTCAAGCTCCTTAAACCGTGG
Source organism: uncultured Salinimicrobium sp. (assembly GCA_965653085.1). Classification (GTDB taxonomy): domain Bacteria; phylum Bacteroidota; class Bacteroidia; order Flavobacteriales; family Flavobacteriaceae; genus Salinimicrobium. The sequence continues at coordinate 8,098 of CBFGYW010000040.1, read as the reverse complement.
CCGGATTTAAATAGGTGGATTTCTTTGCGTAATCTTCATTAGTATGGTAGATGAACAAAGCAGAATTCCCTTTTATGGTGTTGATGATCTCTTTAGAAACCGCAGTAGGAACTGCAGGACATCCGAGGCTACGCCCCAGTCTTCCGTTTCTTTCAACGAATTCTGGATTGGCATATTCAGCTCCGTGAACTACAACATATCGCTGGCGGGCATTGCTGTTGAATCCTTCCTCCTGTCCATCTATGAATAGGGACAGTCCGTTTTTACCGTAGTAGGTTTCCGCAGTCACATAGAAACCTAGGGAGCTCTGAAATGAATTCTCGGTATTTGAAAAATCTGTAGCCATTTCAAGTCCGGTATTTTTTCCATGAGCCACAAGAGTGTTAAAAAGGACCTTATGGTTCTTCATATCCAAGATCCACATTCTCTTTTCGGAAGATGGAAGACTGAAATCGACAATGGTCAGAAGTTCGTTTTTAATCTTTCCTTCTGCTACCAGTTTGTTGTACCCTGTAATTCCCCTGGTGAAGGAAACCAGAGAAGGCATAGTGGTATTATTCGCGGTGAATATCTTGTACAACTGGTCTGCGGTTTCTTCGCTGTTTTCTTCTGTTGTTTCAACTTCGGAAATAGCGGCGACAGTATTTTCAGTAGGAGTAATTTTAGAAGTGTTGGAACCAGCCCTTGAAGTAAACATTAATGTAACTGTTAAAAAGGCGACGATCAGGGTTAATTTGTTGCGCATAGTTTTTTGTTAAAGTTTGGTTAAGTACTTTAAATGTTGCAAGGATGGTGCCAAACCCTTGATTTATAGTATCTATCCCTTTATTCCTCAGGGACTTAAAAACGATTCCCAATATTGAGATAACTGCAAAAATAAATTTTTATTGTAAACATACTTAATTATAGGTTAACTTTTAAAAAAAAGTGGAAACAGCCAATGGGCTGAAAGAGCCAGCGTCTTTCAGGCACAATTTTGTTTCTTATCTTTACGGAAATATTTTTTTATGAATAAAAAGGTGATCCTAATGATCCTGGACGGCTGGGGAATTTCAGCCGATCCTGAAGTTTCGGCCGTAGCCAAAGCAAACACTCCTTTTATTGATTCCCTGTACGGCAAATATCCCAATGCGCAACTTCGAACCGACGGGATGAACGTGGGGCTTCCGGAAGGCCAGATGGGTAACAGCGAGGTGGGGCATATGAATCTTGGGGCAGGTAGGATTGTATACCAGGACCTTGCAAAAATAAATCTTGCTGTTCAGAATAATTCCCTCTCCAGGGAGCCTGTCCTGGAACAGGCCTTCAACTACGCCAGAAAAAATAATAAACCCATTCATTTCATGGGTCTCCTGAGTGATGGAGGCGTACATTCACATATCGATCATCTAAAGGGCCTTCTTACTGCAGCCGAGGAATCGGGGGTAAAGCAAAAATATGTCCATGCCTTCACCGATGGAAGGGATGTGGATCCCTTATCGGGAAAGGCCTTTATAGAAGAAATAGAAAACCATCTTAAGACAACGAATGGGAAACTGGCTTCCATAATAGGAAGATACTATGCCATGGATCGAGACAGGCGCTGGGAAAGGGTCCAGCAGGCCTATGACCTTATCGTGCACGGGAGGGGCGAAAAAACAATTTCGGCAGCTGATGCTGTTCAGAAAAGTTATGATAATGCTGTCACTGATGAATTCATAAAGCCTATCGTTCTGACGGACGATTCTGGAAATCCTGTTGCCACCCTGAATTCCGATGATGTGGTCATCTTTTTCAATTTCAGGACCGACCGCGGAAGACAGCTTACCCAGGCTCTTACGCAGGAGGATTTCCCCGATTTTGGAATGAAGACCCTGCCGCTGTACTACGTTACTATGACCCGTTATGACGATACCTTCAGAAACATTAAGGTTGTCTACAAAAAGGACAATCTTGAATCAACCCTTGGGGAGGTACTGGAGCAGCATGGGAAAACGCAGATCAGGATTGCCGAAACAGAAAAGTATCCCCATGTCACCTTTTTCTTTTCGGGCGGCAGGGAAAAACCCTTTAGCGGCGAAAAGAGAATTATGGTAGACTCACCCAAAGTAGCGACCTATGATCTGAAGCCGGAAATGAGTGCCTACGAACTCACGGACAAGATAGTTCCAGAGATAAAGTCTAAATCTGCTGATTTTATCTGTTTAAATTTTGCCAATCCGGATATGGTTGGTCACACCGGGGTATTTGAGGCAGCTGTGAAGGCTTGTGAGGCTGTTGATGAATGCGCAAAAAACGTTATTGAAGCTGCCATAGAAAGTGAATACTCAGTTCTGGTGATCGCAGATCACGGGAACAGCGAAACGATGATTAACCCTGATGGCAGCGTGAATACTGCCCATACCACTAATCCTGTCCCCTTTATTCTGGTTGACAAGGATATTACTTCAGTAAAAAATGGTATTTTAGGCGATATTGCACCCAGCATTTTAAAATTGATGGGGGTACCTAAACCGGAAATTATGACTCAAAATCCTTTAGTATAAATATGAAAAAACAACTCTTGTTAGGTCTCGGCCTCATTTTCGCCACCGCTTGTGGCAGCAGTTCAAACCAGTCGAAAGAAAAAACCGCAGCCCAGGAAACACCCTCAGCAACAGAGGCCATAAAAACTGAACCTGTAAAGGAAGCCCCGGCTTCGGGGACCAGTTCAGCTTCAAAAATACAGAATGGGATGCTGATTGGAGAAATAGAAAAAAACGATTTTCTTTCTCCCCCTTTTGATTCCTGGTTTAACGCCAACTATGACAACTATTCTCCGGATCTGGAGGCTATGGAGAAAATATCGGCCAATCTTTCAGATATTGATTTAGTCCGGGTATATATGGGAACCTGGTGTCCGGATAGTCGAAGGGAAGTACCTAAGTTTTTCAAGCTCCTGGAGACTTCAGGATATGACCTTGATAATGTTGAGATGATCGCTATGGACAGAAGCAAAACCGCAACTGATGGATCACATGAGCTGTACAATATTCTGAGGGTACCCACTTTTGTTTTTTATAAAAACGGAGAAGAAACAGGACGGTTTGTTGAGCGACCACGCGAATCTTTGGAAAAGGATGTGGCAAAAATCCTGACTGGAGAAGAGTATAAACATTCTTACGAAAACTAAGAATGAAATTTGACGCATGAAGCATTAGTGACTAGCATAGTTCTGCTATTCTTCATACTTTTGCAACATGCCCAAATTATTGACCATAGCAGTAGATTTCGACGGTACGCTGGTGGAAAACCAGTATCCGGATATAGGGAAACCTATTTTATTTGCTTTTGAAACCCTGAAAGCACTTCAGGAGGAAGGCCATCAATTGATACTGTGGACCTACCGTTGTGGAATTAAACTTCAGGAGGCTGTCAACTTCTGCGAAGCAAGGGGGATAACCTTTTATGCTGTGAATAAAAGTTATCCTGAAGAGGTTTACGATCAGGAGATAAGCCGGAAAATACTGGCAGATCTCTTCATTGACGACAGAAACATCAATGGGCTTCCGCCTTGGGGGGAGATTTTCCACCAGCTGACCAACAAGAGTTCCGTTGCACCAACCCTTCAGAAAAGGAAAAGCGGGCTGTTAAATTTTTTAAAGAAATAAGGAATGATCATACCAAAGTCGAGAGAAGATATAGAATTGATGCGGGAGAGTGCCCTGATAGTTTCGAAAACGCTTGGAATGCTGGCGCCGCTTGTGAAGCCTGGAGTAACCACTCTTCAGCTGGATAAACTCGCCGAGGAATTTATAAGAGACCATGGTGCTGTTCCGGGTTTTCTTGGTATGTATGATTTTCCGAATTCCCTTTGTATGAGCCCAAACGCCCAGGTGGTACATGGAATTCCTAATGATACTCCCCTAAAAGAGGGAGATATCATCTCCATTGACTGTGGAGCTAAGAAGAATGGATTTTACGGCGACCACGCATATACCTTCCCCGTGGGAGATGTTTCTCCAGAAGTTCAAAAACTGCTTCAGATCACCAAAGAATCCCTCTATATGGGAATCAGGGAATTTAAAATAGGGAATCGTGTAGGTGACGTTGGCTTTGCCATTCAACAATATACCGAAAAACACGGGTATGGAGTGGTGAGAGAACTTGTTGGCCATGGGTTGGGAGAAAAAATGCACGAAGATCCCGAGATGCCAAACTACGGAAAACGAGGAAGAGGAAAGAAATTCATCGAAGGGATGGTGGTTGCCATTGAGCCTATGATCAATATGGGAACTCAGCGGATTAAACAACTATCTGATGGCTGGACTATACTTACCGCCGATAACAAACCGAGTGCGCATTTTGAACACGATGTGGCTCTGGTTGATGGGAAGCCCGAGCTGCTGTCCACCTTCAGTTATATCTATGAGGCTTTGGGCATAAGCAGTACAGAAGAAGAGGAATTCAGGGCCACAAAGACTACTGCTTGACAAAAATAGAGCTGATTGGGAGTGAATCCTTCAGAAATCCACTATGATTAAAAAAGGGTTTAAGTTTTTCCTTAACCGTATCCCCCGACCAATCCTGATCCGGTTCAGTTATCTCGTCCGCCCATTCCTGGTTTGGTGGTTGAAAGGAAATAAATACACCGATCCGATCGACGGGAAAAGCTTCAAAAGATTTCTGCCTTACGGTTACGAAAACCAGAGAGACAACGTACTCTCCCCCTCTACCCTTTCGCTGGAGCGTCATCGCCTTCTATGGCTTTACCTGAAGGAGCAGACGGATTTTTTCACCGCCCCACATAAAGTCCTGCATTTCGCTCCTGAGCAGGCTTTTTATAAGAGATTCCGCCATCTTAAAAACCTCGACTACACCACTACAGATCTTAACTCCCCTCTGGCTGATGTGAAAGCGGATATCTGCAATCTGCCTTTCGAAGATAACTCCTATGATTTTATCCTTTGCAACCACGTCCTTGAACACATCCCCAATGACACCAAAGCCATGCAGGAGCTGTATAGAATTCTGAAACCGGGTGGTACTGCGATCCTTCAAATCCCACAGGATCTGGAGAGGGAGAAAACTTTTGAAGACGACAGCATTACAGATCCAAAGGAGCGTGCAAAGATCTTTGGCCAGTATGACCATGTAAGGGTTTATGGGAAAGATTTTTTTGATAAGCTGCGGGAAGTTGGTTTTACCGTCGAAGAAATCAATTACACCGAAAACCTATCCGTTGAGGCTATTGAAAAATATAGGCTAGCAAAGGGCGAAATATTACCCGTATGCAAAAAGTAAAAAGCCCGACAATTGCCGGGCTTTTCATTTTTCACAGCTTTTATTCTTTAATTAATCTTTCGGTCTGCTTCCCATTATTGGTTCGGATTTCAACAAAATAGATTCCTCGTTTTAGGTCGGTAATATCCAGCTCCATGATTTTTCCCTTCTCCCGGTTATTGAAGCTTTTTAACATTACGCCATTGAAATCAAGAATTTTCACCTGTCTAATTTCTGCAGTCTTACTTGTTACCGAAAATTTCCCTCTGCTCGGATTTGGGGACACTATTGCTGCGTTTAAGATGTCTTCACAGCTCCCCAAAACGTCACCATGTTTTAGGTGAGCTTTGAGAGAATTATTTTTCACCAATACAGTCTCTCCATCGTGACATACGGTAGTGGAAACATCATTGACAGTAACTAATACTGTAGCAGAGGAAGAATATTTTTCGCAATGAACTCCCTCTCCGAATACCGTATAAGTATAGACTCCTGGAAGATTTACCTTCGGGTCGAAAATTCCATCCGCTAAAGGAGGTGTCCATGAACCACCAAGGTCAGGAGAACCATTGAGAAAATTGAAAAGATCCTGTGCTGGATGGATTGTTTCAAAATATGCTTCAGCGTTCTCACCTGCATCCGCACCTTCAACAATATGAATTAAAATCCTGGCAGAATCGGGCCCGCAAAAGCTATATTTACTGTCCTGGGTTGTATATGTATATCTGATTCCACCTTTATCTTTAGCAGGATCAAACAGAGTACCTCCGCTAGCCAGAGGTGGATTAACAGATCCGCCAGACTCTGCTGGTCTAAAAGTCCCATCGCTGAGCAACGGCATGAGGTCATATATGTGCACTGGTCCAGAATTTGAGCATAAATATACTGTTGATGTCCGCCCAGCTACAGGTTGTCTGTCTACCTTTACAGTAACTGATGGTTTAGAAGAGCAGCTGCCATCGGAATAACCGGCATAATATATAGCACCGTCTACCAATTGGTAATCCCCTGGTAAAGTTTCACCATCTTCAGAATACCATACAACGGTCTTACCAGAATCAGCAGATATTTGAATGTCACTGATAATTGCAGGAAAGACCTTACTTTCGGCCTCATTATAAACATAATCACAGAATTCCTGCATTGGGTAAGATATTGTTGGACACGCATCCCCCGTCTCCTGACCCTGAATCGACAAGCAGAAAAAAATCATCGGTAAAAGTAATAGTCGCCCCATAATGTTAGATTTTAAGTTGTTATACTGGAATTAATGTATAGTAAAAAATCTTACAGAATAAAAAGGATTATTATTTCGACATAAAAATTTAACAGAAACTTACCAGAAAAGGGGAGTTATCCCCCACTTAAGAATGCCCTGAATTCTCCAATGTGAAACAAAAGGAAAAGAAAGGTGAAAGAAAAGTAAATTTTTTACGTAGGAATTTACGTGCTTAATATTTTGGATTACAAAGAACTAATCAGCCAACAAAATCTTTTTAAACCCCTCTGTGGCAAACTCTTCGATGATCCCCTCGGATGTTGACAAAATGAAGTAAGCATCAACATTTTCCAGACTTTGAAGAAGTTCTTTAGATCTGTCGAGTCCCATAGCCATAAAAGCGGTGGCATAGGCATCGGCCAAGGCACAATTCTCAGCCAGCACAGTGGAACTTAATAAGTTGCTTTTTTCGGGAAATCCGGTTAATGGATTTATGGTGTGTACATATTTTTCCCCTGTTAGAGAGTCGACCCGAGTCTTTCTATAATTTCCTGAAGTAGCCATTGCTCTGTTTTTCAATTCAATAGCAGCTAATAAAGACCGATTTCCTTCGACTTGTTGTGGATCATCTATACCAACCGTCCAGGCGCCTCCTTTAGATAAATTTTGCCCCTTCGCCAAAAGTTCCCCGCCAAGTTCGATTAGGTAATTCTGCACCCCTTGATTCTCCAGATAGAGTCCAATTACATCAACTGTATAACCTTTAGCAATAGCATTGAAATCAAGATATATCTGCGGCAATTCCTTTTCAAGTATCCCCTCTTCAGTCATTCTAATCTTCTGAAAACCTACGTAAGGCATTAGCGAATCGATTGTAGAGCTGTCAATATGAACAATTCCTTTCTCCGGACCAAAACCATACATGTTTACCAGATCCCCAACTGTAGGATCAAAATAGCCATTACTTTCATTAAAAACCTGCTTTGAAAGCCTAAATACTTCCTGAAACATAGAATCAACCTGCACCAGACTATCTCCCCGATTTATTCTGGAGATATCAGAATCATCTCTATAGGTACTCATCGATTGATTTATGGACTCAAATATTGAATCCAGATCCTCCTCTATCGGAAAATCATTTTCCGAAAAGAATTTAATATGATAGGTGGTTCCCAAGGCTTCCCCTGAAACTGAACGTTCTAAAGATTCAGAATTGCAGGAATAGAATGCTACAATAAAAAGTAAGACAAAGGCCTTTTTCATACTCATATTTCCTTTAGGCCGCTGTAGTTCACTACGTAATCTTCTGAACTATTCACCGGAAGTTCATAATCCCTCGCATTGGCCAACCCGACCCCGGCGTAAAAGGTACGGGCCTCGAATTTCAGAGCATGCTGTTTTATGCTCTCCAGAAAGATCATATCTATTTCTGAAGGATCGAATGGATACTCAACTGCCCTGACGATCACGAAATGAAGCTTCTTATTCTTTAACGCAACAAATTGAGGGTTCTTCTTAAGTTCACTGTTAACGCCAAGAAATTCATAATCCTGGTCCTCCAGGTCCTTTCCAACAATATTCATCGCCAGGTTATGTAACTCCTGATCTGTCAGCTTTGCCATATTACAAAAGTACTCA
>CBFGYW010000039.1:0-10219 GCA_965653085.1 uncultured Salinimicrobium sp. | reverse complement strand
TTCGACTGTATCTGGTATCTTTTTTGAACAATCCCATTGCTGCTGCGCACAAACACCACGTCGTAGTCCTGGAAGGTGAATTCCTTGCCATTGTACAAAGGGTGCTCCTCGTCGAGGAAGGTGCATTTGAGCACATCGTCGACCTCGATGATATTGTCGCAGTGGATGGAGGAAGTATAAGCTCCCGTATCGATCTTTATTGAAATGTCGTTCAGGTCCAGGTCTGGGAAATCAGCCCGGTCAAAACGGCCTATCATTTTTTTCTCCATAATGCAAGTTAATAAAAGCGGAGTGCATAAATCTTAACATATTCCGAAAATAGTTTGCAAAGTTAGAAGTTCAGAAGTTTATACGCAGAAGAAATAAGCTGCTGCACCAAAAGTCTACCCCTTTGGCCCTGAAACCTTATTTCGGAATTTAATTATAATTACCTTTGAACTGATGGAAACCCCCAATGTTGAACTGCAGATAAAGACCCTTCCGGAAAAGCCGGGAGTGTATCAATATTACGACAAGAACGGGCGGATCCTCTATGTGGGCAAGGCGAAGAACCTAAAGAAACGGGTGAGCTCCTACTTCAACAAGAACATCGATACTCAGCGGATACGGGTGATGGTGAAGAAAATCCACGAGATCCGGCACATTGTGGTCGATTCGGAGACTGATGCGCTGCTGCTGGAGAACAACCTCATCAAGAAACACCAGCCACGGTTCAATGTGCTGCTGAAGGATGACAAGACCTATCCCTGGATCTGCATCAAAAACGAGCGCTTTCCGCGGGTTTTCCCTACCCGGACCATGGTGAAGGATGGCAGCGAATACTTTGGCCCCTACACGAGCTTTAAAACAATAAATACGCTGTTGGAACTCATCAAGGGGATCTATCCCCTGCGGACCTGCAACTACGATCTTTCAAAAGAAAAGATCGACAGCGGAAAATATAAAGTCTGCCTTGAATATCACCTGGGCAACTGCAAAGGGCCCTGCGAGGGACTGGAGTCGGAACCTGACTATTCGGCCAAGATAGAGGCCATCAGGCAGATCCTGAAAGGGAATTTTAAGGATTCGCTCCAGCAGTTCAGGGACCAGATGAAGGCCCACGCAGAGCGGATGGAATTTGAGGAGGCCCAGGAGATAAAGGCCAAGATCGAGGTGCTGGAGAATTACCAGTCGAAGTCTACGGTGGTGAATCCGAAGATCAACAATGTGGATGTCTATTCCATCGTGAGCGACGAGGGCTATGGCTATGTCAATTTCCTTCAGCTGTCGCACGGGGCCATCATCAGGTCGCATACCATTGAGATGAAGAAGAAGCTGGAGGAGACCGATAAGGAGCTCCTGGAGCTGGGTATTACCGAGATCAGACAGCGGTTCCAGTTTCATTCAAAAGAGATCTACGTGCCTTTCAAGGTGGATGTAGGTGAGAATATTAAGGTCACAGTCCCGAAGCTGGGGGACAAGAAGCAGATTGTGGACCTTTCCACCAGGAATGCGAAATATTTCAGGCAGGAGCGCTTTAAGCAGATGAAGATCGTAGATCCCGACAGGCACGTGAACCGGATCATGGCGCAGATGAAGAAGGACCTGCGGCTAAGCGAGGAGCCAAGGCATATCGAATGCTTCGACAACTCGAACATCCAGGGGACGAATCCCGTGGCGGCCTGCGTGGTCTTCAGGGATGGGAAGCCCAGCAAAAAGGACTACCGGAAGTTCAACATCAAGACGGTGGAAGGTCCCAATGACTTTGCTTCCATGGAAGAGGTGGTGTACAGGCGCTACCGCCGACTGCTGAATGAAGGGGAATCCCTGCCGCAGCTCATCATCATTGACGGGGGGAAGGGGCAGCTGTCCTCGGCGGTTAAGGCCCTGGAGATGCTGGACCTGCGGGGAAAAATAGCCATTATAGGAATTGCGAAGCGCCTGGAGGAGATCTTTTATCCCGGAGATTCTGTTCCGCTGTATCTCGATAAGAAATCGGAGACGCTGAAGATAATCCAGCAGCTGCGGAATGAGGCGCACCGCTTTGGTATCACCTTCCACCGCAACAAACGCAGCAGCAGTGCCCTGAATACTGATCTTGAGACCATAGGCGGGATTGGCGAAAAGACCGTGGTGGAGCTGCTGAAACATTTCCGTTCCCTGAAGCGGATCAAGGAGGCGACCCTGGAAGAGCTGGCTGCGGTGGTGGGGAAATCCAAGGCTGGCATTATCTACAACCACTACAAGGAAAGCGATTCAGCTTCCATATAAAGGGGCGTTACAACAGAAACGGGAGAATATTTTCTTCAGAAAGCCTCAAATTATTCCCAATATCGTCTGTACTTTCAACCGTAGTTGTTAAATTCGAAACGGGAAAAGTCCCTGCCCCCGGTTTATGAAAAAAGTTCTCCTCCTGTTCCTCCTCTTTTCCTGCTTTCAAGGCTTCTCCCAGGCGGAGGAAGACCCCAAGGTGGGCCTCGTTCTAAGTGGCGGGGGAGCAAAGGGGCTTGCACATATCGGAGTGCTGAAGGTGCTGGAAGAAGCGGGGGTAAGGGTCGACTATATTGGCGGAACCAGTATGGGTGCCATTGTGGGCGGGCTATATGCTTCAGGATATTCCGCACACCAGCTTGACAGTATCTTTCACGCCACCAATTTTGATCTGCTAATTCAGGATGAACTTCCGCGCAGCGCCAAGACCTTCTATGAAAAAAGGGAGTCAGAGAAATATGCCCTTAGCCTGCCTTTCGACAATTTCAGGATAAGCTTCCCTTCAGGGCTTTCCAAGGGGCAGAATGTCTATAACCTTATCTCCAGGCTTACGATTCACCTGGATGACAAGACCCATTTTGAGGAGCTGCCTATTCCATTTTTCTGTATTGCAGTAGATGTGGAGACTGGGGAAGAGGTTATCCTGGACCAGGGATACCTTCCGCAGGCTATCGCAGCCAGTGCGGCCATTCCTTCGCTATTCAGTCCGGTAATTATGGAAGGAAGGATGCTTACCGATGGGGGCGTGGTCAATAATTATCCGGTGGAAGAACTTCGGAAAAGGGGGGCAGACATTATAATAGGGGTGGATGTGCAGGATGGGCTGGCCGACCGGGATGACTTGAATTCTGTTTTTAAGATTCTGACACAGATCAGCAACTTCAGGACCATCAAGGATATGGAGACCAAGGTGGAGAAGACAGATGTGTATATAAAACCCGATATTGAGCCCTTCAGCGTTACCTCCTTCGGACTGGGGGAGGAGATCATCGCATCGGGAGTGGAGTCGGCCGAGAAGCAGATGGAGGTGTTGAGAAGGATCGCTGCCCTTCAGGATCCTGTAGCAAGAGAACCAGTACAGCTGCCCGAATCTGACAGCCTGTATATTACAGATGTTCGAATAGAAGGGAACCATTCCTACCCCAGATCCTATATTCTCGGAAAACTGAGGTTCAGGTACCCAACCACCATCACCTACTCCCAGTTCAATCTGGGCATCAACAATCTTTCTGCCACCGGGAACTTCAACAAGATCAACTATAAGCTGCTGCCGCTGAACAAGGGCCACGTGCTGGTGCTGCAGCTGGAGGAGAACCAGAACAAGACCAAGCTTCGGATGTCCCTGCACTACGATGACCTGTACAAGAGTGCAGCTTTGGTGAACCTTACCCAGAACAGTATACTCTTCACCAATGATGTCGCTTCTTTTGACCTTATTCTCGGCGATAATTCCCGGTATAATTTCGAATACTACCTTGATAAGGGATTCTACTGGAGCTTCGGGCTCCGGTCCCGCTACAACAGCTTCGGAAAGGACCTGGGGTTTGATTTTCTTGAGAGTCAGGAGCCCATTTCAGAAGTAGATGTTAACCGGCTGGCGGTAGAGTATCTTGACATTACCAACCAGTTTTACATCGAGACCCTCTTCGGAAAAGTTTTTTCGATAGGGGCTGGGGCAGAACATAAATTCCTGCAGATGGATTCAGAAACCATTGGCGGAGGGAAGGAAGAGCTGGTCACGGTCTTCGACAAGAGCAATTATTACAGCACTTTCGGATATCTGAGACTGGACAGCTATGACAACAAGTATTATCCCTCCAAAGGCTTCTATTTCAACGGAGATTTCCATTTCTACTTTACGGGAACCGACCTTACAGAGGATTTTACCGAATTCTCGGTTGCCAAGGGAAAGATCGGCTATGCCTTCACACCCTGGAACAAATTCACGGTACGACTGGCTTCTGAGTCGGGATTCCACCTCGAGAACAGCGACAGGAAGTCTCTGAACTTCTTTCTTGGCGGATATGGCAATGACTTCATCAACAATATTACCCCCTTTCTTGGCTATGATTTCCTGGAAATTTCAGCCGACAGCTATATAAAGGGAACCATAGAGCTGGACTACCAGATCTTCCGCAAGAACCACCTGCTGGCCAGTGCCAATTTCGCAAACCTCGAGGATGACCTTTTCAGTACCGGAAACTGGTGGGGCTCCCCCGCCTATTCGGGCTATTCCCTGGGATACGGGCTGGAATCCTTTATGGGCCCAGTGGAGGTTCGCTACTCCTATTCCCCCGAGATGAGGAATAGTGAGTGGTTTTTCAGCCTCGGATTCTGGTTCTAATGTCCTTGTGCTGAAGTTTTGAGATGGCGGCCTTTTTTCCGATATTTGTAAAATAACGAAATCGTTTTAGTAAAACATAAAGCCATGCCATTTTACCATAACCTCGGAAAGATACCCCGCAAGCGCCATACCGTCTTCAAAAAGCCGGATGGCAGCCTGTACTACGAACAGCTGTTCGGAACCATAGGTTTCGAAGGCATGTCTACCAATAGCTATCACGAACAGCGCCCTACTCAGGTTAAGGAGATCAAGGGGCAGTATGATGTGAAGCCCAGGATAGCAATTCAGAATAACATTAAATCCTACAGATTTAAGGGGTTTCATATAAGTCCTGAGCCGGATTTCCTCGATAGCAGAAAGGTGGTACTAACCAATTCTGATGTAGACATAACTCTGGCTGCTCCCCAGGTATCGATGGAAGATTATTTCTATAAGAATGCCGATGCCGATGAACTTATCTTTGTACATAAAGGTACCGGAAAGCTGCGGACCCATCTGGGGAACCTGGATTTCGGCTATGGAGATTACCTGATGATTCCCAGAGGCACAATCTATAAGATAGAATTCGACGAAGAGGTAAACCGGTTATTCATCGTAGAATCGAGAAGGCCGATTTATACGCCCAAAAAATACCGCAATTACTTTGGGCAGCTGCAGGAGCATTCTCCATACTGTGAAAGGGACATCAGAAGGCCCTACGAACTGGAAACCAACAATGAGTCGGGAGATTTCCTTATAAAGGTCAAAAAAAGTGGTGAGATCTTCGATATGATCTACGCATCCCATCCGTTTGATGTGGTGGGCTATGATGGCTACAACTATCCCTACGCCTTCTCCATTCACGATTTTGAGCCTATTACCGGAAGGATACATCAGCCGCCACCGGTGCATCAGACTTTTGAGACAGATGCTTTTGTGGTCTGTTCCTTCTGCCCCAGGTTGTACGATTACCACCCCGAAAGCATTCCTGCGCCTTACAGCCACAGCAATATTGACAGTGACGAGGTGCTGTATTATGTCGATGGGGATTTTATGAGTCGGAATGATATAGATGCCGGTCATATCTCACTGCATCCGGCGGGAATACCGCACGGTCCCCATCCCGGAGCTGTGGAAAGGAGCATAGGCCAGACGAAGACAGATGAGCTCGCCGTAATGGTCGATACCTTCAAGCCGCTGAAGCTTACTGAAGAGGCCATGAAGATAGCCGATGACACGTATCATAAGTCATGGCTGGAATAAGAATTTAATCTGCGGAAAAATCCGCGAGATCTGCGACATCTGCGGGAGAAAAAACCTCCCCGGCTGCTACCAGGGCTCAACCCGCAGAAATAGAAATCAGGAAGAAAGAAACATAGTAATTACAAGAAACCGAATACCATGTCACAAGAAACAGTAGAATTAAAAAAGATAATACCTCAGGCCGAAGATTTTCTGCCATTACTGGGTACAGATTACGTAGAACTATATGTAGGCAATGCCAAGCAGGCCGCCTACTATTATCAGGTAGCCTGGGGCTTTCAGCCTGTCGCCTATTCAGGCCTGGAAACAGGGCAGAAGGACCGCGTGTCTTATGTCCTTCAGCAGGATAAGATCAGGCTGGTCCTTACCTCTCCCATGGCTCCGGGCGGAGATATCAACCGTCATATCGAACAGCACGGAGACGGAGTAAAGGTAGTGGCCCTTTGGGTGGATGACGCGGGAAAGAGCCACGAGGAAACTACAAAGCGTGGGGCCAAATCCTATGTCGAACCTTATGTCCTGGAGGATGAAAACGGGCAGGTAGTGATCTCCGGAATCCATACTTACGGCGAAACCGTACATCTTTTCATTGAGAGAAAAGCCTATAAAGGAGCTTTTATGCCAGGATTTAAACCCTATAAGCCGAACTTCAGCAGAGAGGATGTGGGGCTGAAATATATAGACCATATGGTAGGGAATGTAGGCTGGAATGAGATGAACAAATGGTGCGAGTTCTATGCCAAGGTAATGGGCTTTGCGCAGCTGGTATCCTTTGATGACAACGATATCTCAACCGACTATACTGCATTGATGAGTAAAGTAATGAGCAACGGGAACGGAAGGATCAAGTTTCCCATTAATGAACCTGCGGAAGGGAAGAAGAAGTCACAGATCGAGGAATATATAGATTTTTACAACGGGGCCGGAGTGCAGCATATCGCTGTGGCTACCGACAATATCATTGAAACCGTTACAAAGCTGCGGGACAGGGGAGTGGAATTTCTTACCGTTCCGGAAACTTATTATGAAGATCTGCTGGACAGGGTAGGGGAAATAGATGAAGATCTCGAGCCATTAAAGGAACTTGGAGTGCTGGTGGACAGGGATGACGAAGGATATTTACTACAAATATTTACTAAACCCGTTCTGGATCGGCCAACAATGTTTTTTGAAATCATTCAGAGAAAAGGGGCCCAATCTTTCGGAAAAGGGAATTTTAAGGCTCTCTTTGAGGCAATTGAGAGGGAACAGACTTTGAGAGGTACTTTGTAATTTTACTAAAAATCTGCACTAAATCTTAAAAGAAGGAAATTAACTGATGACAATTAGCCAAAATGGTTAAAGTTGAAATTTGTGTTGCGGAAGAGGGATTTATGGAAGACTTTTGCACCGCAATTCAGGAGTGGTTACCAGGATTGTAACATTAAATTTTTTTCATAATTTAAGTTTTAGTTGGTTAATAAGATTAAAAACCCCGCCATTCAATTGGCGGGGTTTTTTTCATTTTATACATTTGGAACAGAGTTTGTAATTATCACCTCGGTAATCACCCATCTAAACCCAATTTAATGAAAAAGATAATTACACTTATAGTTCTATTCATAACATTTCTTTCCGGCGCACAATCCTCCCATCAGGCTTTTCAGGCAGGCGAATGGTTTCAGTTTCGAATCCATTACCTGGGTTTTAATGCCAGCTTTGCCACTCTTGAGGTCGAGGAAGAGACCCTCAAAGGGAATCCGGTGTACCATATCACCGGAAAAGGAAAGTCCACCGGACTCCTCCACTGGTTCTTCAAGGTGGATGACAATTACGAGACCTATATCGACAAAAAGACTGGTGTTCCCTTCAAATTCATCCGCCAGATTGATGAAGGCGGGCATACCAAGGATATTGAGATAGATTTCAACCGTAGCAACAATACTGCCCTTGTGCACGATAAGGAGCACAACACTAAAAAGACCTTTACTGTTGAAAAGGATGTGCAGGATATGCTGTCAGCCTTTTACTTCCTGCGGAATGAGCTGAATGTAAAAGGCCTCAGCCCCGGAGATGCTGTACACCTGAATATGTTCTTCGACAATGAGAATTACGACTTCAAACTGGAGTTTCTGGGTAGGGAAGTACTAAACACCAAATTCGGAAAGATGGCTGCCCTGAAATTCAGACCTTATGTAATGGCGGGAAGGGTCTTCAAGGAAGAGGAGAGCCTCACCTTCTGGGTGAGTGACGACGCCAACAGGATGCCGCTGAAGATAAAGGCAGATCTGGCAGTGGGCTCGCTGAATGCGGATTTACATAATTTTAAGGGGTTGAAGCACCCGTTGAAGATCATTCAGAAGTGAGTTAAGAGTTAAGAGTTAAGAGTTATGAGTAACGGTCCCAGTTGCGGGGTGCGAGGAGCGAGTGATAAAATCGGGATTGGCCACGAATTGGAAATTAATTTGTGGCTTTTCTTTTATGTGAAATTCCTGGCGGGTTTTCAATTCCCTGGCTCTCAGGACAAACAAATTCCCTGAATTATAGCATAAAATATATTCGTGTATTCGTGGCATAAATATCCACGAACGTTAAATCTAAAATTTTAGTAACTTTCATACCCCTAAAAAGACAATATTGCCTTAATTTCGTCGTTTCGAAAACGGGCACTTCTGTGATTGTGAAGCAATTACCGAAATGTAGGAAGTACAGCTATTTAGATTTCATTAACATAAAAGAAGATTAGCATTGAGAAAATTAGCCTGGGTATTATTAGTGATGATGGCTTTCACAGCCTGTAATGACGACAAAACGAGCTCTGAACCAGTTGCAAGTGTAGAAAAAAAGGCTCCGGCCCCTATTGTTAAATATGGCTTTCTGCTGAATGATTATATAGTAGTCAACGATACCATCCGCCAGGGTGACAATTTCGGCGACATCTTACTGAAACACGGCCTGGACCACAATCAGGTCTTCCAGATCGTTGAAAAGGTGCGGGATACCCTGAACCCTCGAAGAATTAAGGTCGGAAGGCCTTATGCCATCCTTAAGGCAAGAGATTCCGCCGAAACCCCCCGGGCGTTCGTATACGAGAATGATGTGATCAACTATACCGTGATAGGGATGGGCGACAGCATCTGGGCCCATACGGCAAAAAGACCGGTAAGCCTGAAGAAGCGCAAGGTTTCAGGAGTCATCACCTCCAGCCTTTCCAACGCCATAGACGAAGGAGGGCTCAGGAATGCCGTGACCCACGAACTCAGTAGCATCTACCAATGGAGTATCGACTTTTTCCAGCTTCAGAAGGGAGACCAGTTCAAGATGGTCTTCACCGAAAAGTATATTGACGACACAATTTATGCGGGAATTGAGAAGGTTGAAGCCTCTGTCTTTGTTCACGAGGAGAAACCTTATTACGCCTTCGGATATGTGGCAGATACCGCCAAGGGAGATGTAGATTTTTATGACGAGAAGGCGAGACCGCTTCAGAGTTTCTTTCTGAAAGCCCCGCTGGACTTCACCCGTATCTCCTCGAGGTTCAGTCCCAGAAGATTCCATCCTGTCCAGAAGCGCTGGAAGGCCCATAAGGGAACCGATTATGCTGCCGGGCACGGTACCCCTATCTGGACTACCGCCAACGGAGTGGTGATCGCATCCAGCTATACTTCCGGAAACGGAAATTACGTAAAGGTAAAACACAACGACACCTACACCACCCAGTACCTGCATATGTCCAAAAGGGCGGTGAAAAAAGGGCAGCGGGTAAAACAGGGGGAAATCATTGGCTACGTGGGCAGCACCGGACTTGCCACAGGGCCCCACGTATGCTACCGTTTCTGGAAAAATGGGGTCCAGGTAGATCCCTTCCGCCAGAACCTTCCTGCAGCCGAGCCTATCGGGGATGATCTAAGGGATTCCTATTTTGCTGCCATCGAGCCTTTAAAGGCAGAGCTGGAGAAGATAAAATTTAAGAATATCTAATAGAGCCGGAGTCAGGCTGAGTTTACAGGCCTTACCTCTGAGTAAACACAATAATTGCCACGGATATTCACGAATAATAATTAAATTCGTGTATTCGTGGCTTTTTCATTTTCCACGCCCATTATTCAAGTAGAATTTCAAATCAGGATATTCATGAAAAACATCAATCCCACCCAAACCGCTGCCTGGGAGAAGCTTTCAGTGCATTATAAGGAAATAAAGGACCAGCATCTCAAAACACTTTTTCAGAAGGACCCGAAACGAGCAGAAGAGCTGAGCCTGCGGTGGGAGGATTTCTATGTGGATATGAGCAAGAACCTGATCACTTCCGAAACCCGGGAGCTTTTGCTGCAGCTGGCAGAGGAATGTGGCCTGCAGGCGGCCATAGAGGCGTATTTTGGGGGAGAAAACATCAACCCGACA
>CBFGYW010000038.1:0-10310 GCA_965653085.1 uncultured Salinimicrobium sp. | reverse complement strand
TGTAACCCTAGGCGACGGAGTCATAATAGGAGGTAGCGCATCCATTAAGGACCATCCGAGGACACAGTTATGCCCTATCTGCACCAGGTTATCGATCTTACAGCCATCCCCTATTACAGTAGAGCTGAATTTTCCGCAGTCAACCGTGGAATTTGCTCCTATTTCTACCTCATTTCCAATGACTACGTTCCCTATCTGCGGGATTTTCACCAGTTTTCTTCCGCATTCGCTGGGCCTGTAGCCAAAACCATCGGCCCCTATACTCACGTTGTTGTGGAAGATACAGCGCTGCCCTATCTCGGTACGCTCGCGAATCACGGTTCCGGACCAGATGACGGTATCACTGCCAATATGGGTTTCGTCAAAAATGGTGACGTTGGGATAGATGATCACGTGGTTTCCCAGCACCACATCCTTCCCGATATAGGTCCCCGCCCCTATCCTGCAGCCCTGCCCCATCACCACCGATTTATGGACTACTGCAGTGGGATGGATATCAGATTCAAAGATGGGCGTGTCAGGAGTAAAAAGCTCCAGGACCTTTGCCATTGCCAGGTCGGGGTTCTTTACCCTGATGAAGGAACGACCTTCTCCCGGTTCCAGTTTCAGACTGGCATCAACTATGGCCGCAGAGGCATTGGATTTTTCCCAGAGTTTTGCGTATTTCAGATTTCCGATGAAGGTAAGCTGCTGCTCTTTTGCCCTTTCTATCTGTTCCGGACCTGTAATCTTTCCGGAATATCCGCCGATGATTTCACCTTCCAAAGTTTCGTTTATTTCCTGAATGCTGAATGATCTCATACTATAATTTTTAGCCCGGAGGCGATTTAAAGGAATTTCGATAACTCCGATGGAATTTTAATTTCTGAAGTGCAAGAATAAACAAAAAATGGAAAAAGAATGCCGATTCTTAAAGGGATTTGCAGTTGATGCTAAAGATTTCTAAAATTACTATTTCAGGAGCAGCTTCTGCAGGAATAATCGTAAATTCCTGTAAATAAAACAAATAAGATGGCAGCAGGAGGATCTAACATGGCAATATTCGGAGCGATTACCGCCAACACTTTAATCGCGATCTCAAAATTTGTAGCTGCCTTTTTTACAGGAAGTTCCGCGATGCTTGCGGAAGGGATACATTCCCTGGTAGACACCGGAAATGGGCTGCTGCTGCTTCTGGGGATCAAACGTTCCAAACGCAAGCCGGACAGGCTCCACCCCTTCGGCTACGGGAAGGAGATCTACTTCTGGAGTTTTGTGGTGAGTATGCTCATTTTCGCTGTGGGAGGGGGATTTGCCATTTATGAAGGGATCCACGCCCTGCAGGAGCCCGAACTCATTGAAGATCCCACCTGGAATTACGCAGTCCTGGGAGCAGCCATCCTTTTTGAAGGCGGCGCCCTGTTTGTGGCGATGAAGACCTTCAACAAATCCCGGGACAAGGGCAACCTCTATACCAGCATCGTAAAAAGCAAGGATGCAGCCACCTTTGCGGTGATCATTGAAGATACCGCTGCCATTACCGGGCTTATCATCGCCCTTTTCGGGGTCTTTCTTTCAAGCTATTTCGAGAACCCATATTTCGACGGCGGTGCCTCCATTCTCATTGGAATACTCCTCCTGCTGGTTTCCACCTTTCTGGCCAGGGAGAGCAAGGACCTGTTACTTGGGGAGAGTGCAGATGAGCAGGTGATCTGTGATGTGGAAGAAATCCTGGAGAAGAATCCGAATGTTGTCAAATGGGGGCTTCCTGCGACCATGCACTTCGGGCCGGACAATATCCTGATGGTGCTGGAGCTGGACCTGAAGGACGAACTGCACCTGCTGGAATCGGAAAAGCTGTTGGTGCAGCTGCGGCAGGAAATCAAGAAAAATGAACCCAAGATCTCCCGGGTATTCTTCCACACCAAGGACCTGCAGGATTACGAGGCTCCTTTTTAGTTTAAACACCTACACCTATCCTTTAAACTGGTTCCTTTTAAATGGGGATCAGCTCTACTCCCTCCCTGTTCCAGAATCTATGTTTCTCTATTATTCTGATAAAATCCTGCGACAGTTTTTCCGGTGTCCCCTGCTGTACGATAATTCCCTGTTCCTGAAGGTCTCCGTCCCATTTTCCATTGAAATAGGTAGGCTCCTGGAGCTCCCTTGCATTTCCGTCCACCGCAATAGGTTTACAATGTTTATAGACTTCGTTGAGGAACTTTATAACGTTAGCCTCCTTCTTCAGCTTCTCAACGCTCTTCTCTCCGGAAGGGATAAAGACAGCATCAAAAAGTACCGAAGCGGTGGTGGCGTAATCGTGATCGACTTTTTCTTCAGTTCCTTCAGAAGTTCTGATCCTACCCCCGTGGGGGGCCAGGATCTTAACCATAGCTCCCTGGGAGGTAAGTGCGGATTTCATCGTAG
Source organism: uncultured Salinimicrobium sp. (assembly GCA_965653085.1). GTDB lineage: Bacteria > Bacteroidota > Bacteroidia > Flavobacteriales > Flavobacteriaceae > Salinimicrobium. The sequence continues at coordinate 7,904 of CBFGYW010000038.1, read as the reverse complement.
AAAGAGAATTTCCGTCAACCCCGTCGGCACAAAGGAAAGCTATTTTTCTGGTGGAAATACCCGACTTCCCGATTGCGTCCAGGCTCAGGGATTTGTCTACCTTTACTGATGGATTCACAGGCATCTGGTCATAATCGGAAGGATCGTCATCGGCAGGAACTCCCCGCTGCACCGGAGATTCAGGGCCTGTAGGCACCTCAAAGCCCAGTTTGTCAGCTATATTTCTGGCCAATTGTTTATCTACCTGGGTAAGCAGGCCGACCATACGTTTTTGTACTTCCGTAGTTTCAACTTTACCAAGTTCAAACTGAAAAGCCTCGGTGATCTGTTTTTTCTCGGCATCGCTCTGACTATTATAGAAGAGGGTTGCCTGACTGAAATAGTCGTTGAAGCTTTTGCTCCTTGCCCGTATTTTCGAGGTGTCAATGCGCTCTGTATGGCTTACAAAGCTGCCATCCTTCATCTTTGCCTGGAAAGGGCAGCCGCCCCCAAGGGAATTTGGTTCGTAGGCAACCTTGCCTTTGTTGATCTGCTGCCTCATATACCCATCCCGCTGATTGTTATGAACATTAGCCACAGGCCGGTTTATCGGAATCTCGTGGAAGTTGGGTCCTCCAAGGCGGATTAGCTGGGTATCGAGATAGGAGAACAGCCTTCCCTGGAGCAGGGGATCATTGGTAAAATCAATTCCCGGTACTACATGACCTGGGTGAAAAGCCACCTGTTCCGTTTCAGCGAAGAAATTATCAGGATTGCGGTTCAGGGTCATCTTTCCAATCTTCCGCACCGGGACCAGCTCTTCGGGAATGAGCTTGGTAGGGTCCAGCAGGTCGAAATCGAATTTATGTTCATCTTCTTCCTTCACCATTTGGACTCCCAGTTCAAATTCCACAAAATGTCCGCTGTCTATGGCTTCCCAAAGGTCTTTTCTGTGGAAATCGGGGTCAGCACCTGAGATCTTCATCGCCTCATCCCATAGCAGCCCGTATGCGCCTAAAACGGGTTTCCAATGATATTTAACGAAGGTGACTTCTCCCCTTTCGTTGATCCACTTGAAGGTGTGCACACCAAAGCCTTCCATCATCCTGTAGCTGCGCGGTATACCCCTGCCGGACATGATCCACATAAGCACGTGTGTTCCTTCGGGCATCAAGGAAATAAAATCCCAGAAAGTGTCGTGAGCCGCGGTGGCCTGAGGCACCTCGTTGTGAGGTTCAGGTTTTATGGAATGCACCAGATCAGGAAATTTCATTGCGTCCTGTATAAAAAAGACAGGCATATTATTGCCCACCAGGTCGTAATTTCCCTCATCGGTATAAAATTTTACTGCAAAACCCCTTACGTCCCTGGCCAGATCACTGGAACCACGGAATCCGACAACGGTGGAAAAGCGAGTGAAGACGGGGGTCTTTTTACCGGCTTCGCTCAGAAAGGAGGCTTTTGTGAACTCTTTCATCGATTCATAGGCCTCAAATACTCCGTGAGCCCCAGATCCTCTGGGATGTACCACCCTTTCCGGAATGCGTTCATGGTCGAAGTGCGTCATCTTTTCCCGGAAGATGAAATCCTCCAGCAACGACGGGCCTCTGTCTCCAGCACTCAGGAGATGCTGGTTATCATTGATTTTTACCCCCTGATCGGTCGTTAGGGCCTTGCCCGATCCATCTTTTCTGTGGAAATCCAGATCTTTCTGTTTCTCCGAGGTCTCCGGTAACTTTTTCCTTTCTTCGCTCATGATCCTGCTTTTACAACCCCTAACCTTTTGATTATGAGCTTTTGTGTGGATCTAAATTTCGGCAAAAATTACTGAATGGATTTATAACATGCTGTTAAAGTGAACTTTAGACTTGCATTCGGTTGCCTTATCTGGAAAAAGAACACTGATTAAAAAGTTGTCAGCTCTTCCCAGGCCTTTGCCTTTTCTTTGGCGATGGAATCAATTTTGGAAGTGCTTCTGGTAACCAGGGAATCGTATTCTTTGATCTGTTCAGCTCCGGTGCGTACTACGGAATCGAGGGATTCCATCTTCTGAAGTCCACTGTCAATAGCAGAGTTGAGTTCCTCAGTCTTCTGGTTCAGTTCATCCAGTTTTTCCGTAGCTCTCTGCCTGTGTTCTTCACAGGAAACAAGGAAGACTGCGGTTACTAATAGAAGCAAAAATGGCTTTAGTATATTTTTCATTTCGGGTATCTGATTTGCAATCTTGATTAATCTGCAAAGATACCCTATTTAATTGCTTTATAGAAGAATCAAGTGACTATTTCCCCTTCCTGATGCTTTTCCAGAGTTTGCTGAAGATTTTAATGACCAGTAGCACAATTACCCCCACTACCAGCCCTGCGAGGAACTCTGCAAGCATGGAAGGCATACCGGCCAGCAGGTCGTGCACAAAATGGATATTGTGAACGAAGATCCCTCCGGAAACCAGCAGCAGGGCCAGGGTTCCTATTACCGACAGGCTCTTTATAACCTTTGGAAGAGCACTTACCAGGAAGAGCCCGAATTTATCAGAAATGCTGTCTTCCCTGTCATTAATGGCGATCAGGCGGGCACCGAATTCATCCATTCTTACTATCAGGGCCACCAGGCCATAGACCCCTACGGTTGCTACCAGGGCGATAAGGCTTACTACCAAGATCTGTGTGAGCAGAGGCTCGCCGGTAACGCTCCCCAAGGCGATGATGACTATCTCCACGGAAAGTATGAAATCGGTTACGATGGCCGATTTGATCTTATCCTTTTCTCTGCTGAGTACCTCTTCTTCGGAAATCTCCTCTAGTTTCGGGGTTTCCTTCGGATGAGCGTGGGGAAAGAAGAATTCATAATTTTTCTCTGCACCTTCGTATGCCAGATAGAGTCCCCCGATGATAAGGATGATGCTGATGGCCCAGGGCAGGAATGCGCTCAACAGGAAGGCCAGGGGCAGGATGATGAGCTTGTTGAGGGCGGAACCCTTCATAATGGCCCATAGAACAGGCAATTCCCTGTCGGACATAAATCCGGAAGCTTTCTCGGCATTTACTGCCAGGTCGTCGCCCAGGATTCCCGCAGTTTTCTTTCCGGCGACCTTTCCCAACACCGCCACGTCGTCCATTAAGGTTGCTATATCATCGAGAAGAGCAAAAATTCCTGAAGCCATTTTTCTTTAAATTGAGGAGAGCAAGATAAGCCTATTTGAGAAACTGGAAAATGCAGGATTATGGATTTTGCCCGATTTTAATAAGGATTTATGGATTGCCTTTAGAATCTTTTCAAAAGATTCGTGAATTAGTGGCAAAAGATATTCATTCCCACAATCCGTAATTCACCGGATTGTATTTCTCCCAGGGCACATACTTTTTATCGTTGACTTCAAAGTCCTGCATCATTCTCTTTATCAGGAGGTTTCCCGTCCCCAGATCATCGAGATGTTCCATTATGAAACTTCGGATCACTTCCTTCCAGCTCTCCTTATGTCCCATGAACCAGGCCTTGCGTATGAATACGTTTTCCTGCCAGTCGGTTACCACACAGGTAACGTGAAGTTCTATCTGCCCACTACAGCCTTCCCTCTTCCCGGTATAGTAATAGTCGAAACTCACGCCCCGCAGACTCTCCTCTATCCTCTCAACAGGATGAAAATCTATTCTTCCCGCTTCCCTCAGTGGATTAAAACTCATGCCAATTTTTTCTTCAAAGTTATGGATTAAATCCATTTCCAAAGAATCTATGAGGTGGAAAATTTCCTATTATCTGTAATTCCTTCAGAACCAGAAGTTAGTTCTCCACCTACGATTATCAGAGGATTTTTTATAAATTAGATGCTTCTGAAGAAAAACAAAACCAGGTATGAACACTAGTCAAAAGCATGATGAGAAGATAGCGAAACTGACCTTTGCGTCGGTCTATCCTCATTATAGCACGAAAGTCGAGAAGAAAGGCAGAACCACTGAAGAGCTTCAGCAGGTAATTGAATGGCTGACGGGCTTTGATGAGAAGAAACAACAGGAACTTATCGACGAGAAGGCGACCTTTAAAGAATTTTTCGCACAGGCGAACCTTCACCCTAATGCATCCCAGATTAAAGGGATGATCTGCGGCTATAGGATAGAGGATATCGAGACTCCGCTGACGCAACAGGTGCGGTACCTGGATAAACTGGTGGACGAGCTGGCGAAAGGGCGTAAGATGGAGAAGATCCTGCGGGAAGCCTGAAAGCCAAGCCGAGATTCTGAGAAAACAAAAAACCCTGTAAATCGAGAGACTTACAGGGTTTAAGTGATCGAGACAGGATCATGAACTTTTTTTGATTCCGCAGTTATAGTGGGGTCTGCCCACTACCCTATAATTTTTGTTGACCGAATTGTGAACTTTTAGAAAGATTATACTTTCGTCAATTACGAATTTACTCATTTGCATCCATTTTAGTTCCTTGAAACTTCAATTTTTTTCAAATGAATCTCCCTCATGTCCAAATATAATACTGTGGCAAGAATAGCATCTTGCCATTTTCAGACCCACAACTCCAAAACAAAAAATATACATGTCCAGCTCACTTTCCCTTTCAGAATAAAAAAATTTTTAATGTTTTTTTTGCTGCGAGCCCAATTCTAGCGAGCTAATATTATGTTAACTGGAAATTTTTTCAGCTACTTCTCAGCAGTATAGAGGCCTACTAAAGTTGACTTAATAGGAATAGGTGGGATACTTCTTGAACAGGTTATTAATGCCAACTCTTCTTATCCATTAAAGGATAACCAAGGGTCATCACCATTAGATACCGTAATTGTCATTCCATTGCGTATGACCAAGTGTAAACAGTGAGCTAAAGAGCCATATCTATAGGAAGTTAAAACTTTTAACTTTTATTGCGAAAGCAAAAATAATATTCTACTTCGGTTAAAAGCAATCTTCAAATTTAAAACCTTTATGAAAAAAGGTGCTAACCTGGATCTTTTGAGTTTTGACAACCCTGGAAAACTCGAGCTTATGATCGTAGACGACGATAAGATCGTTTCCAACATTCAGGCCAAAGTGCTTGAAAAACATTTTTCCACGATTCGACCCAGTTTTCATGGCAACGGCCTGGAAGCTCTTAATTTTATCAAACAGTATCCTGATCAGGAAACATCCTTTGCTGTGTTCCTGGACCTAAATATGCCTGTAATGAACGGCTGGCAGTTTTTGGAAAAATGCAAGGTACTGAAGGCTACTTCTCGCATTTACGTATTCGTGGTAACTTCATTGGTAAACACTAACGATCTATATCGGGCGCTGGATTACAAAAATGTAATAGGCTTCAGTATTAAACCTCTTACTCACGATTCGCTCATTTCGCTGTTTGAATTTCCCGCAGTGAAGAATCTCTTTCTTCAAATGGAATATGAAGCCCTGGAAAATGACAGCTGGTAGGTCCGGAATCTCTTTGCCAATAAAATAATAACCTCCAGGAGCAGTTGCCAACCGGAGGCTATTTTATTAATAGTTCAATTATTACCTGTGTCCTGCAGTAGATAATGGCCCACCAAAATAAATGCGGTTAACATCAACAGGCAAATGGCACACATACTATACCACCAGTGCCTTCTTTCCAATTCCAATTCCTAATTTAAAACACTCACTTTCTCACATATCTTCTTCATAAATTAAATGTTTGAGGTTCATGTTCATTTTTTCAATAGAATGAAAACCTTTCATTTTTCTTTAAAAAAAGTTTAATACCAGCGTTTTTTATTATTCATCCTACGGGAATGTTGCCTGACTGCGTCCTACCATGTTTTATCAATGTCTTCAGAAATAGGGAGTGAGAATGATCAGAAACTGAAGAGTTCGAGACGCCCCATCAGCATCAGAAAGAGCACAGAGAATCCAGATCGGCACTTAGAGGACTTACTGTGGGTTCTCCTGCTGCCCGCGAAAGCTCAGGCAGAAGGTAGATCCCTCATTCACCTGACTTGTAACTGTGATCGTACCCCCAACATTATTCATATAATTTTTTACCAGGTAAAGTCCAATACCATTACTATTGCCTTGATCGGTAAAGACCTGGTTCAGACCAAAGATTTTGTTTCCGTTCTTTCCCATGTCAAAACCAATTCCGTTATCTGCAAAAAAAAGTCTGGAAACATCCTCGTCTTTCTTCGAAGAAATGGTTATGATCGGCGGAATTCCTGGCCTGGCATATTTGATGGAATTGGTAATGAGGTTCAAAAAGATGCTGTGCAAATAAAAGCTGTTCCCTAAAAGAAATTCCACTTCAGAAAAGTCAGTCACAAATGTGGCCCCAGAACCTTCAATTAAACTTCGAATGGAATCTGTGGTGGCTCGAAACACCTCCTTTAGCGGAATCAGTTCCATCGTGGATCTCAGTAAAAGGGTTTCTTTTAAATGTTCCATCTGCTCATCTAAGGTGTCCTTTAACTCATGTACCGATTTCTCCAGCAGGTCCAAGTACAGTAAAGCGTCTTCGTCTTGAATCTGTGAGAGATCAAGTAAACTGAAGAGCGACATCATATTACTCACGGGTGACCTTAGATCGTGAGAAATGGTGTATGTGAGTTGTTTAAGGCCAGAATTTATCGCTGTAAGATCCTTTATCAGGAGCTGTCGATCCTCTTCCAGTTTTTTAGTGTGGGTAATATTCTTGGAGACGGCATATATCAATTTATTAGCGTGATCTGGAATGGAAGTCCAGGTAAGCCATACAATCTCACCGGCCTTCGTGATATAGCGGTTCTCAAAATTGAGCAGGGGTTTATCTTCCAGAATAAGCGCTCGGGTCTCAGCTGTTAATTCTTGGTCCTGCGGGTGTACAAAAGAACTTATGGGAACAGCAAACAATTCTTCCTCACTATAGCCCAGGAGCTTTATGAAAGCAGGGTTCACCCTTCTGAAGTAGCCGTCATATCCGGCAATACAGAGGTAATCGTGAGATAAACGAAAAAAGGTTTCCAGGTCAGGATGGTTTCCAGGAGTAAGGCATGTCATAAGGGCTGCAGATTCGGAGATGAATGTGGGCAAAATTAAGGAATACCCTGGGAATTTTCAATTTTGCCGGGAAAAACATGGGTAAAAGGTTTTTGTCTATGGTTTTCTCCACTTCGTACAGTTCGGCTTATGCGGATCTCACCCCAAAGAACAGTATGTTGCGACTCCCTTCAGCAGCTGCACAAGATGCACCAGAGGAAACCAGAGATTTCAATTCAGCAATTGGATCATATGCAGATGAAAAGGGAGACCCTCTCCAGCAGCAGCATAAAATGCACCAGGTGAACTGGTTTCTTATATTGATGGCTATAAGTTCAATATCTGTCATGTAAGAAGCAACACCGATTTCACCCCAGGTAAAAATATGGTTGCTCATATTTGTGAGGAACTTTAAAGGATAGCATTCAAGTCTCTCATCCCTTGGAGAACTGCGGAAGTATTGCCGGGAGATTCAAGACCAAAGCCGAGAAAAGTCAGAAGCATTAGAAGTGCTATAATTTCCCCCTGACTTCCTAACCTATTGTTGCTAAAAAGGAACTTTTGAAAGCCACGTTGTGGCCTCCTCTAAAGTTCTAAAAATGCAAAAATTGCTTAATCTAACCCCATACTTCCCCGAATCTCAAAAAGCGGATTTTGATTTTTTTTCCTTCCGTATGTAGGAATATTACAGTCTTGAGTCAATAGGTTCCTTAGAGGTAAATATGGCAGCTCCAACTTGTGCTATTCCGAGAATCACAAATGGCCATTTTACCTCCTCTGCAAATCCAAACAACCATGGCGAGGTAGCCAATAGTACCCCGGCAAGCATATCAATTTTTAAATGTATTTTCATGGAGATCACTTTTGCTATTCCCAATTCATAAACTGTCATTAAACTTAAAAGAATAGTACATGCCCCCAGAATAATGAACACATAGGTAGCCGCCCCCTCTGGAAAT
>CBFGYW010000037.1:0-10386 GCA_965653085.1 uncultured Salinimicrobium sp. | reverse complement strand
AACGACGTGGAGATCGCCAACTTCGGTTACGGGAACAAATACGGCTATGCCTATGATGTGGATAAGCCTAGTTTTATGGAGAGACTGAGGGGCAGATTTGTGTTTAGAAAATAATTTTTTGATATTATAACTTTTAAATAATACCTCACGGACTCATTGAGACTGTGAGGTTTTCTTTTGCTATCCCTTCAAGCTATTGGAGGTGATAATATTACCATAAAAAAATCATGAATAATTTAAGACCCCTTCCTTTTTCTTTCTTCGTCTTCTGTTTCCTTACTTCGTTAACCTCCTATTCCCAGATAGATTTTTTGGCAGAAGTGAGCCTTCAATCCCAGGCTGCTACAGATGGGGTGCTTCCTTTCTGGATGTACCACAATCAGCGCGGAAGGCTTTCGGAGAATACCAATTTCTCCAGCTGGATCAGCGGAAGGGGGATTTATCAGCTTACTGAAAATGCCTCTTTGGAAGCAGGGACGGGACTGCTTTATCAGGAAGAGGTAGATAAGCTGCAGCTGGATGAGCTGTATCTCGGCTTTCGCAACACCTGGATGGAAGCGGTGGTGGGAAGAAAGCAGAAGGAGGAACTGTACAACGGCCTGAGCTCCAGCAATGAGAACATCCTTTGGTCTCTGAATGCAAGGCCTTTACCGGGAATACAACTTTCGACGATCAGGCCAATCTTCTTCTGGCCAAAAGCGGGTTTAGGGTTTGAAGCCTCCTGGGAGGAATACCAGATGGAAGAAGAGCGGCACGTAAGAAATGCGAGGCTGCACCATAAAAGTTTTCACCTGGTGTTACAGCCAGTACCAACGTTTAAAATTAAGGCAGGTCTACAGCATTTTGTCCAGTGGGCAGGGACTTCGGGTGACCGGGGAAAGCAGCCTGGTGGATTCGACGATTATCTTTTGATTCTGACCGGACAGGGAGGCGGGGAGGATGCCAGCCTGGGGGATCAGCAAAACGCCTTAGGGAATAATCTGGGCAGCTATGAGGTCTATCTAGATACTCGGATCAAAGATATCGGGATCAGCCTTTTCTGGAACCATCTCTTTGAGGACGGCTCGGGAAGAAGGCTCGGGAATACCCCAGATGGGCGCTATGGATTGTTTATTGAAGACCTGGAGCCGCAGCAGTGGATACATTCTGCTATCTATGAGTTCTATTACACCAAACACCAGAGCCATACTACCAGCGGGGCACATAAATATGACAACTACTTCAATAACGGGGTCTATCGCTCCGGCTGGACCTATGAGGACAGGGTACTTGGCGCGCCGTTCTTTATGATCAATCCTGATGGCCTCGGAATTATAAGCAACAGGTTCATCGCTCACCACCTGGGAATAGGAGGGGTCGCTTTTGATGAAGTGGAATTTAAAATGCTTGCCAGCTATCGCAAAAACTACGGCACCAATCGAAATGGCTTATATGCAGAAACAGAGAATATCCTCTCAGGGTACCTTGATACTGCTGTCGTGAAGTCGTTCGTGAATATCAATCTGGTGATAGGTGCTGATTATTCACCGGATTCTGGAGGTAATTTAGGGGGAGGGATAAAATTGCGGGTTCCGCTTCTGTAGGTTGGGGAGGTAAGTATAAAAAGAAACCTGCCAGGCTGTTCTTATAGAACGAATTCAAATGTTTTAACCTTTAACCTTTAAATATTTGAAGTTGAAATGCTTTCGCAATTCAGGGTTGCCTGACAGGTTATGTAGACTAAAGTACAGCTTTTTTCGATAAACTGCAGCAAACTCGAAAAAAAATTCCTACAAGGTGCAGTTTCTACGGGAGCTATCCCGTCTTAATCCTTATTCACAAATTTAAAAAACCTGCTTTCACCGCCATCCTTGGTCTGTTCCTGATAGAGGAACTGCAGGTCGTTCTCATCAAAGATCTCGAAGAACTCTCTCCAGGAAATTTCCTTCAGGTTGTCTTCTGCATAGCCGGGGAAATTTATGCGTAGCAATCCGCCGCCTTTTTTGCTGTCCTGGGTGCTTTCTACCACTGCGGGTTTACCGTCGCGTGCTTCGGCCCATTCGCGGATGGTTGCGTGATCGGTGGTGGTTTTGGAATCTGATGTTGACATTTAGTTGGCATTAAGGTTATACAATGATCTAATTTCTGAAATAGGGAAGGGAAATTGAAGAGGATTAACAAATATTGATGGATTGTGTTAACGGTGTGAAAAGGTTCTCCCGCAGATTGCGCAGATCTCGCGGATTTTTCGCAGATGTTATAGGTGATTTACTTTGCGGAAGATGCCTTTGGTAATGTCATCGACATTGAAATTTACAAGTATCCCCAATTTTAATTCAATGAGCTTCAAATAGGTGATTACCTGTTTATGGTGAACCGGTGCCAAAGCTTCCACCGATTTTACCTCTATTATAACTTTATCCTCAACTAAAAGATCCATTCTGAAACCCACTTCTAGTCTGGTACCTTTATAAAAAACAGGGATGGGCACTTCCCTCCTCACCTTTAATCCCTCATCCACTAAACAACTCTGTAAAGCTGTAGCATACACAGATTCCAGTAAACCGGGACCAAAAACATTATAAATATCAAATATTGCCCCTCTTATCTTATATGAAATCTCATTCTCCTCCATCATATTAAATTAATAATATTCCGAAATATATCTGCGAAAAATCCGCGAGATCTGCGCAATCTGCGGGAGAACTAACGCCCCGCCGGAACTATTGCTCCCGTAACTGCTCCCGTTTCTTAAAAACCCTCAACTTCCAATACCCCGTCCTGTAATAAGAAAAAGCCACCACCGCCGCGATAAAATTGGAAATAGGAAACGCCCACCAGATGCCCTCAAAGCTGAGAGAAGTCTCCTGAGACAGATAATAAGCCAGCGGAAATCGAACTATCCAGAGGCTGAGGATAGAGATAAACATCGAGGCTTTAGTAAACCCAGCACCATTATAGACCCCGTTTAGCACCTGCTGAATTCCCAGGAATCCGAAGCTGGGGGACATGATCTTGATAAACAGGGCGCCGTCCCTGATAACCTGAGGATCATCGGGGATGAAGAAGGTCACCAGTTCTTCCGCGAAGAAGAACATGATAAGGCCCATTCCGGTGAGTCCGAAGAAGGCGACCTTTGAGCTGAGATTGGCAACTTTCTCGGCTCTTTTTATTTTCACTGCGCCTATGTTCTGCCCCACGAGGGAGGTGGTGGCAATTCCGAGTCCGAGGGCTGGTACGATGATAAAGCTCAGGATGCGGGCGCCAATTCCGTAGGCGGCTACGATTTCACTTCCGAAGCCGGTTACCAGCACGATCATCATAGTCATTCCCAAAGCTCTGGTAGCCTGTTCCACACTGGCAGGGAAACCCATGTTGAAGATCTTCTTTACCGTGTCCATTTTAAGTCCCATTGAAGAGAAGTGGATCTGGATCCCGTTTTTTCCTTTCAGCAGGATCCACAGGGCGATAGCTGCGGAGATGGCCTGGGTGATTATGCTGGCATAGGCGGCTCCCGCTACGCCGTGTCCTGAGATGGGGCCCCAGCCGTAGATGAAGAGGGGGTCGAGGACTGCATTCAGGAAAACGGTAAAGAGGACGATATAGACGGGCAGCATCACATTTCCGATTCCGCGCATGAGGGACTGAAAGGCGAAAAAGATGAAGAGGAAGATGAAGCCTAGGGAGGAGATCTGGAAGTATTCTGTGGAATCCTTTAAAATTTCCGGCCCGGCACCGATGAAGGTCATAAGCGGCGCTGAGGAATAGTATCCTATGATGGCGAGTCCGATGGAAATGAAGAAAATAAGGGACATAGTCTGGGAGGAGTTGAAGTCGACCATCCTGCGGTTGTTCGCGCCGTAGCTTTGGGCAACCAGCACTGTTCCTGCCAGGGTCATTCCGGAGCCCAGGGACAGGATGAGGAACAGCACCGGGAAGCTAAGGCTCACCGCGGCTACTGCGTTGGCACCAAGTCGGCCGAGCCAGAAGGTGTCGATAAGCTGGTAGGCGGTTTGGAGGATATTTGCGAAGATGATGGGTACTGCCAGACTTACCAGGGAATTGAAGATCTTCCCCTCTGTGTATTTGTTCTTTTTCTTCATTTAGACAAAAATAGGGCAGGTGGGGGGATTATGGGCTTATAATAATGGTAATTCCTGAAGGAGATGGGGGAATGCAGGGGATCTCTTGTGAGGGGGGTAAAGGGGTTCCCGCAGATAACGCAGATTTCGCAGATTTTTCGCAGATTTTATTTTGGAGAGTGGTGGTGATGTAAGTTTTTACGAATATTATCAAAAGGCGGGTTGGGTGCTGTTTAACATAAATTGAGAATATTCGTCTGCGTACGAATGTTCTTCTTAAAATTTTTGCGTTTGGTCCTTTGTCGAGTTTCTTTTGACTTCATCGTTTTTAGCATTTATTTGGCAGGCGATAGCATTTAATTATCTTAATTTAAGGGTGTTATAAAACTTTCTTTTTACATGAAACAAAATTAGTCTCACCCTATAAAAATTATGTGCAATGAAAACTTTAAACAACATATGGGATAATTATACTTATGAATTCTCTCCTGTTCAGAAAGCCACCGTGGCTGTAGTCCTGGGTCTTATTTTTATGATCGCCATTCTTGCCGTAGTCATGCTGGCTATGGAAGTAACTGCGAACTGATCTACTACTTTTTATCAGGACGAATACTTTTCTCACGAGAGGAGGGCCTTTTAGTGCATGTGTCTGTTATAGCGGCAGACAATCCAGCTCCTGATGCAATGGTTTCAGGGCAACCTTCGTCTTGTATATGTTTAGAGCATCCTAAAGTTTTATAAAAGTGCCTTAAAAACAAGGGCCGTGCGTTCTGTTTGCCTTGCCTTTGCTTTTATTTCCTTACATTTATTGTACTATAAACCTGAGAGGCAGGTCTTACCTGTACCTCTAAACAAACTTGTTATGGACGCTACGACACTCTTCAATCTTATCAAGCCTCACCTGGAAACGATGAAACCGACGGAAAAGAGATCTTTTTCTCAGCTTATCCGGGGTAGCAGGAAAAAAAGGCAGGTTCTTTCTTTGAGCAAGGCCAAGGAGAAGCTGAGACTTTTCCGCAGCCGGGAGATGATGCGGGAGCGGGCGTAGGCTTTTCAGTCTCGAATTTGAATTTCGATTAGCACTTCATAAAGTGAAGGGGAGAAGGGTTCCCGCAGATTACGCGGATCTCGCGGATTACGCGCGGATCTTGAGGGTAGGTATGTGCGCCTTATTCTGATTTTTCTTTACTCGTAGGATAAAACAAAGTTTTGTTAATCAACTGGTTGGGCTTCGCGGCCTCTTTTCTTTTTCAGTAAATTCAGTTCAGGAATAAAAAAGAACACTATGACAGGAAAAGTTTTGGTTGCAGGGGCCTCGGGGGCATTGGGTATGGAGTTGTTGAAACTTCTCAAGGAAAGGCACATAGAAACCCGGGCGCTGGTTCATTCTTCGGATGGGCTCGAGAAGGTTTTGAAATATACCAAGGATGTGTTTGCGGCTGATGCCAGTGAAGGGACGCAGGAGGTAAAGGACGTCACTGCCGATATTCATACCATTATTTCGGCCATGGGGAAAAGCGTAAGCCTCTTCAGCTATGACGAGAACAGCTTTATGGAGAATGACTTCTACGGGAACAGCAATCTGCTGCAGGACGCCCTGAAAAATGGGGTGAAGCGATTTCTCTATGTTTCCATTAAAGGGGCTGATACCGGTCGCGAATACGAAATAGCCAAAGCTCATAAAAAGTTTGAGGAAGCCCTGCAGGCTTCAGGTCTTGACCACAGCATCATTCGTCCCGTAGGATTCTTTTCGGGCCTTAATGACCTTGCTATTATGGCCAAGCGGAAAGTGATTCCAATTGTAGGGGATGGGCAGGCCAAAACCAACAGTATCCATCAGAAAGACCTGGCGGAAGTCATTATAGGTTATCTGGAAGAAGGTCCGGAGATAGTGGAAGTCGGAGGTCCATTGATCCACACGCGTCTGGAGATGGCTGAAATGCTGCAGGAAAAGATAGGGGGGAAGATCATCAAGGTGCCGGAGAAGGTGGCTGAATGGGGGATGTTTCTGCCGGAGCTTCTGAGTGACAGCATTTCTGACAAACTCAATTATTTCAAATATATTACCACAAACGATATGATAGGCGAACAAAGGGGGAAGATCACTTTTAAGGAGTATCTCGAAACCCTGGATCTAAATAAACTACCTTAGCCTTTCATAAAGACCAGCATAAATGCCATCGAAATATGACGCTATAATTATAGGAAGCGGAAGCAACGGCCTCTCTGCAGCAATCCGGCTGCAGCAGCAGGGCCTGAAAACCGCAATCTACGAACAGGCTGCTACGCCGGGAGGTGCCACCCGGACCCAGGAACTTACGCTCCCCGGTTTCCGGCACGATGTGGGCTCTGCGATCCTGCCTATGGGAGTGGCTTCGCCTTACCTGGGAAAAATGCCGCTTCACGATTTTGGGCTGGAGTGGATCTATCCTGAAATCCCGTATTCCCATCCTTTTTCCGACGGAACTGCCTACGCCTGCTATCAGGATATTCATAGGACTGCTGCCCAGCTGGGGGAGGACGAGGGAGGATATTTGAGGATCTTTGAAAACCTGGTGGAGAACTGGCACAAACTTGGCCCGGATCTACTGGGTCCTCTGGGGTTTCCCAGCCATCCACTGGAATTTATGAAGTTTGGGCTGAAGGCGCTGCCATCGGCTAAAATGATGGCAGACCATTACTTTAAAAATGAGAAGTCCAAATTGTTTTTCTACGGCTCTGCGGCTCATTCCACTTTGCCATTGACCAATATAGCCTCAGCTTCCTTCGGGCTGGTGCTTACGACCACTGCCCATAAATACCACTGGCCTTTCCCAAAAGGAGGGGCACAGAAATTTATTGAGGCCCTTATCGGATACTACAAGTCACTGGGGGGAGAAATCCATTTGAATCAGCTCGTAACGCACGTTCACGAGCTTCCGAATGCCTATGCCTACCTTTTTGATCTGACGCCGCGACAGCTGCTTAAAATCGGCGGTACGAACTTCAGCTCGCTCTACAGGCAGCGGATGCAGAATTACAACTACGGAGCCGGAGTTTTTAAAATGGACTGGGCCCTGAGCGAGCCGGTGCCTTTTACCAGTGAAAAGTGCCGTAAATCCGGAACCGTACATATTGGATTTACTGCGGAAGAGATGGAGAGTTCCGAAAAGGGGATTCATCAGCAGCTGGTATCGGAAAAACCTTATGTGCTGATGGCGCAGCATTCTCCTTTTGATCCCACCAGGGCTCCTGAAGGGAAGCATACTGCCTGGGCCTATAGCCATGTTCCGAATGGCAGTACGGCAGACTACTCTGAAATCATCGAGAACCAGATAGAGAGGGCGGCTCCCGGATTTAAGGATACTATTCTGAAAAGGTCCATCATGGGGCCACTGGAGCTGCAGGACTGGAACCCTAATCTGGTGGGGGGCGACATTAATGGAGGGAAGCAGGATATCACGCAGCTGTTCACCCGACCTATTGCGAGGCTTTCACCGTATTCTACTCCGGATCCGCGGGTTTATATCTGTTCTTCTTCTACTCCGCCGGGAGGGGGGGTGCATGGGATGTGCGGATTTCATGCGGCGGAGAAGGTGATTGAGGATCATTTTAAGGGGTAGGGGCGGACTTACGTTGATGGTTTGATTTTTTTAGTTGTTTTATTAAATTAAAAGGTCTCCCGCAGATTACGCGGATCTCGCGGATTCTTCGCAGATGATTGATTTTTCAGTTGTTTTAATGAAATAAAGGGGCTCCCGCAGATTGCGCGGATCTCGCGGATTTTTCGCAGATATTTATACTTGGCTCTATTCCATAAAAAAAGATGCCCGTGACTGGGCATCTTTTAAGTAGGCTTTTTTAATCTTCTTAGTTTTCAGGTACCGGAAAACCTCTGTCCCTCATCAGGGCATCGATCTCGGCGTCGCGGCCTCGGAAGAGTCGGTAGGCTTCTGCGGGATCCATGGCGTTTCTGGGAGCGAAAAGGTACTTGACCAGCTTTTCACTCAGTTCCTTATCGTAGAAGCCTCCTGGAGCTTCTGAGAAGGCCTCGGCAGCATCGGAAGTCAGCACATCTGCCCAGAGGTATCCATAGTACCCGGTGGCATAGCCTTCGCCCGAAAATACGTGTCCGAAGTGCGGGGTACGGTGGCGCATTACGATTTCTTCAGGCATATTTAGAGCCTTTAGAGTCTCATCTTCAAAAGTTGCCATATCTATCTCTGCAGGATCGGTAGTATGCAGCTTCATATCCATAAGGGCGGAGGCTAAAAATTCTGTGGTCTCAAAGCCCTGATTGAAGGTAGCCGCCTTCTTTATCTTCTCTACCAGTTCCGCAGGCATGGGTTCTCCTGTTTCGTGGTGTACCAGGAATCTGTCGATGACCTCATCGGTAGACAGCCATCTTTCGAGCAGCTGCGACTGGAATTCGGTATAATCCCTTACACCTCCATTCAGTTTTGGATAGGTAACTTCGGAAGAGAAGAAATGCAGCGCGTGCCCGAATTCGTGGAAGAAGGTGGTAGCGTCATCCCAGGAAACCAAAGTCGGTTCGCCTGGTGCAGGCTTGATAAAGTTGGAATTGTTCGAGGCCAGCACGGTTTCCTCCTTGCCGTCTAGATTGGTATGGCTGCGGTACATTGTAGCCCAGGCGCCGGAACGTTTTCCGGTGCGGGCATAGGGGTCGAGGTAAAAGAGTCCGATGAATTCATCCTTCTCACTGGTAACCTCCCACACCTTTACATCTTCGTGGAAGACTGGCACACTGCCCTGGGGTACCGGCTCAAAGGTGTAGCCGAAGACCTCTTTGGCAGTGAAGAAGAGCGCTTCAGTTAATTTATCCAGCTGCAGGTACTGCTTCACCTCGTCGGAATCCAGATCATACTTCTGTTTTCTCACTTTCTCTGCGTAATAGCGATAATCCCAGGGAGCGATGCTTATATTGGCACCTTCGGCGTCGGCTACGGCCTGCATATCGGCTACCTCTTCCTTCACCCTTTCCAGAGCAGCAGGCCAGACAGCTGTCATCAGGTCCATGGCGTTTTCGGGATTCTTGGCCATCCTGTTCTGAAGTCTCCATTCGGCATAATTCTCATATCCCATCAGCTCCACCCGTTCGTCCCGCAGCTCCAGGATCTTTTTAATGATCTCTTTGTTATCGAACTCATCGTTGTTATCCCCTCGGGAATAGTAGTTGGTCCACACCTTCCTTCTTAGCTCCCGCTCATCAGAAAAGGTAAGGAACGGATCCATAAAGGAGCGGGTGTTCAGCACCGCATAATTGCCTTCCCTGCCTCTGTCTGCTGCTGCTTTGGCTGCAGATTTGATGTAAGACTGCGGAAGGCCGCCCAGTTGGTCTTCGGTGAGATAAACCACATAGTTTTCCTCATCGGCCAGCACATTGTTGGAGAATTGGGTATAGAGTTGGGAGAGCTCCTTGTTTATTTCAGCATAGCGTTTTTTATCCTCCGGTCTCAGATCAGCGCCTTCCATAGCAAAATCCTCGTAGATAAGCTGTACGGTACGCTGCTGTTCCGAAGAAAGGGGGCTCTTCAAGGAGGCATCGTAAACTGCCTTTATTCTCTGGAAAAGCTTCTCATTTTGGGAGATCCTGGAATTGTATTCTGAAATTTTAGGAGCCAGTTGTTCCTGAATCGCCCTGAATTCAGGAGAAGACATATTCGAACTCCAGATCCCGTAATAGGTGAAGGCCCGGTCCAGGGGCTTGCCCGAACTCTCCATCGCCAGTATTGTGTTCTCAAAGGTTGGAGGCGCAGGATTGTTCGCTATCTTTTCTATCTCCTGAAGATGCATCTCCATCCCCTTCTCGATGGCAGGTTTCAGTTCCTGGAGGTCCATCTCGTCGAATGCAGGTACTCCGCCATAGGGTCCTGTCCATTCCTTCAATAAATCGTTTTCCATAGGTTGAGTTTGTACACTTGTCATTGCATTGGAATTATCCTTTACCTTGTCTGCCCCGGGCCCGCAGGCCGTGACTGCCAGTAAACAGAAAAGTCCGGTCCCAAGCATTGGGAGATTATAAAATTTATTATTCATGCTGATGGATTTTGGATCACAAGATACGCATTTTTAAAAGGCTTCGGAAATGCAATGGCGCCAGATCTGAAGCTTTTTTGGCCATTTCCGGTTATGGATTTTACTTTTGTTGTTTCATTAGAAAATGAACCCTCAGCTCTTTATCTTTGCGGCATGACAGCACCCAAGGAAAAAAGTTTTTTACAGCGTCACGGCTCAAATATCCTACTCGTGGTATTTATCGCCCTGATGATCTTCCCCCAACAACTCCCGCAATAGTTGCCTAAACCCCTCAGTATTCCAGTCAGCC
>CBFGYW010000036.1:0-10597 GCA_965653085.1 uncultured Salinimicrobium sp. | reverse complement strand
AAAAGTATCAGCAGCTATTCCACCTAAATAGCCCAAGGGAGAGGGAGGTACTGCAGGAACAGCTTCGAAATGAAATACGGCCTGGAGATATCGAGGTCAATATCATGACCAAGGTGGATAAGGTAAACCTGAAGAAGGATGGAACTCCCATAGAGGATGGTTCAGATGCCCTTACTGCTTTAAAAGGTTACGCCGAGAGTGATATAGGCCAGTCCTCGATAATTTTCTCTGCAGGGATGAATCCCCGCCTGTTCAATTATATGGAGAAATTCGATGCTTTTGACGCAATTGGCTGGGGGGAGTTTAAAAAGAAGGTAGTGATAAAGGTAAGTGATTACAGGTCTGCCCTTATCCAGGGAAAATATCTGGCAAAAAAAGGGATCTGGGTGAGTGAGTTCAGAATCGAGTCAGGACTCAACTGCGGGGGCCACGCATTTGCCACCCAGGGCATCCTGCTGGGGCCTATCCTGGAAGAATTCAGAGTGAATAGGGAAGAGCTGGCAGAAAGCCTGTTTCAACTTTATGCTCCTGCGGTGAAGCGAAAAGGGCAGGAGTTCGAGAAACCGCATCCTATAAAAATAACCGTACAGGGAGGCATTGGCACGTTTTCAGAAGATGAATTCTTAAGAAAACACTACCAGCTCGATGGAACAGGTTGGGGTACTCCTTTTCTTTTGTGCCCTGAGGCTACGACTGTTGATGAGAATACCCTGGATCTTCTAAGCAAAGCTAGAGAGGAAGACGTGGTCCTGAGCAAATCATCCCCCTTGGGCGTGCGCTTCAATTATCTGAAGGGTAATTCAGCTGAGATCGAACGTAGGGAGAGGATTGCCAAAGGAACGCCCGGGAGCCCGTGTACAGAGAAGTTTCTTGTTTCCAATACGGAATTTACAAAGGAGCCCATCTGTACGGCATCCAAAAAATACCAGAAACTGAAACTGGCACAGCTGAGGGCTTCTGAACTTGATCCTGAGGAGCTGAAAATTCAGGAAGAGGAGGTGCTGAGCAAGGAATGCCTTTGCATTGGGTTAAGCAATGCGGCTGCCAAGGTGTACGAACAGCCTTTTGTAAAGAAACAGGAGGCGGTGACCATCTGCCCCGGGCCCAATATTGTTAATTTCTCGAAAATTGCCAGCCTGCAGGAGATGGTGGACCATATATATGGGCGGGGGGACCTTCTGAATAATCCGGAAAGACCGCATATGTTTGTAAGGGAACTTCAGCTTTATGTGGATTATCTGAAAGAGCAGCTGGCATCCGAAAAGAGCCTCGAAGGCAGAGCCATGAACAGCTTAAAAGAATTCGGCCTGAATCTGTTCCAGGGGATTGACTACTACAGGGATCTTCTCGAAAATTTTCAGTTGGATGTGGCAGTCAAAATAGAGGAGGGACTTCAGCTGGCTGAAAAGGAGATACACCTTCAATTGCAAAGATTGCAGATGCCCGAACAGGTTTAGGAAAAAGACTTCAGTTTGTTTTACAGACTCTACGGTAGTACAGCTATTCTACTCTAATCCTGTAAACATCAAGGAGCCCCACCACTTCGGGTAAAGAAAATCTTGCGCCTGTGAGCAGATTCTCCTGGGGATTTATGGAATAGTTGATGGCACCTCTGAAGTCAGAATTATCAAGCCTGCTTCCCTGGAAAATGGCTCCTGCTAGATCACTTCCTGAAAAGGAGGCAGCGGAGAGTTCAACTTCAGTAAAATCAACCTCCAGGAGCTTGCAGTTTGAAAAAATGGTTTTCGGAATTTTTAAACGATAGAAAGAAGAAAAATTTAGGATACAGTCCGTAAATCGGAAGGACAGGAGGAATTCGCTGCAAGTGTCAAAAGCAAGCCCCAGCAGCTTACAGTTTCTGAAAACGACCTCCTTAAATCCTGTTCCCACAGTTTTTGCAGAGCTGAAATCGCAGTTCTCGAATTCACATTCCAGGAAACTCAATTTCCCCAAATTAGCGCCAGAAAAATTGCAATTGATAAAACTGCAGTTCTCATATTCTGTTGAGGGTACCGGATTTTCTTTAAAATCCAAACCCTGAAATTGTTCATCCTGTATGTAATTATTCGCTTCGATACCGGTAAATTTAAAGGAATTTAGTTAATGCAGCAACCCAATGGAACTGGGGGTTCTATTCTTCCTGTTGAGGATGCTGCCATTTCCAAAGTCCTTCTGTGAGTCTTTCCCTTTGAACCAGCCTTTTATCCTGTTGTAATCCAGATAATAAGTCAGCCTAAGGGAAATACTATTGATCTGTGGCTGATCGAAAAGGTATTCAAAATTATGACTGAAGTCCTGTTGCGAGGCTTCCAGAAAGCCCTCAATGGAATTCCGGTAAAGGAAAGTAAGCTGGCTCCCCGGCGCAAACCACCAGGAATACCTGAGATCCAGATTCCAGCTGTTATAGGTGGTGTTGAACCTGTTAGCAATATCAGCATTCACGGCCAGCTCCCCGTCATTCTGTAGATTGTAGAAGCTATCGTAGGTCACATCTGAAAAGTAGTGGCGGAAGGCAAGGTTCAGAGCCATTTTGTTGTTGAAAATATATTGTGCCGTCAGTGAATTGATAATGGTGTTGCGGTCTCTCTTACCGAAGATGATCTCCTCATCAGCAAAAGTCACGAAACCCTCTTCCTTGTCGGAAAGTCTTAAATTGGTTAGCAGCTCCAGGTTGAATTTATCAGAAACCCTGTACCTGGGATAGAACTCGAGGATAAGCTCACCCCTTCCTTTTTCGTCATACTTGTACCAGTCCACGGTTCCCTGTACCGCAAATTTTTTCCTGTGGTCGGAAGCTCCCCATACCCAAACATCATAATATGCAGGAATCCTGAAGTATTTACCATCAATCCTGGGCTCATAAAAATCCTGCGTACCGAAGGGAGTGGTCTCAAAACCGCCCCCGAAATTGATATAGTCAGTACTGGTGAAGCTGGAATTAAAGTTGAAGATAAAGTTGCTGTATAGATCCGGATCCAGTCGGCGTTCATGGATAAAATTGAAGTTCAGGGAAAGCTGGTTCAGAAATCCCTTTGGCTGAAGGTACCTGTAGCTGAGGTAACTCCAGTATTTAATGTAATTGGTCGGACCGGAGTAGCCCATATCGTTGATGTCATAATCCTTTGTGCGCAGGTCTACCGAATTCTCGAACCTGTATTCTCCACTTATCTTTGCAAATCCAGCCTGGGCTTCCGTCCCAAATTTTGTGCTCTCGTCAAGAACCCAGCTGCCTTCCCCATTCAGCCAGAATCTGTAGGTATTGCTCTTATTGGTAATGCTGGTATACAGGCCGGTGGCATTGGCATCGCGGAAGGAACCTTCCCTTAGGAGATTGGTGTTTACAAGGGAGATTGAGGAATCGTCGCCGAAACGCTGGTCCAGTACAAAGACGTTGTAATTGCTGAAGGGAGAAACCAGTACCTCTGAACGTAAACCTGTCGCGAGGTTTTCCACTTCTGCGTAAGTATTCTTCGTAATGGCATTAAAAAAACCAATTCCCAGGCCTCCGGCGGTCCTTCCGGAGATCTTCACTGCGTTGATAAGGTCAACCGTGGCGGGATAGCTGCTAATAACCTCATCTTCCTCAAGGTCGGGGACTATGCCTGGTGCACCGCCAATCCTGCGGGAATAGAAGAGGTCTCCTTTTGAGAATAACTCAGTGCCCTCCGTGAAAAACGAACGCTGTTCCTCGTACTGCACCTCAAAAGCTGAAAGGTTCAGGACGGTTTCATCAAATCTGGTCTGCCCGAAATCAGGGATCAGGATCATATCGAGGGTGAAGGCATCGTTAATTCCATACTTCAGGTCCATTCCGCCATTGAAATTTACCTCAGTGTCTCCATCAAAGGAATTTACATAGGTCGAGAGGTACGGTTGAAAAGAAAGCCGGGTAGGGGTCTCTATGTTCCTGATCCCGTAGATTTCCCCGTCGTAGATGGAAAAGGAGCCCTTGCTGTTATTCACATGGCTCCAGGAATAACGGGTATTGGCTCTCTTGAAATCTCTTTCCATGTTCAGGCCCCATACCTGGACCTGCTTGTCGGGAAATCGAATTTCGGAATAAGGAATAAAAATCTCAGCCACCCAGCCTTCTTCATTAATGTCCACCGCGCTGTACCAGATTCCGTTCCAGGAGGCATCCTCCATCATATTGGTCATTTTGGCATCATACTGGACCCCCGCAGCGGTTACAATGAATTGCAGGCTTTGCTGCCGGTCATTATAGCCATTGAGAAGGATGAAAAAGAAGTCATCATTCCTTATGTTATCTCTCTCTGTCAGTTCCGTAAGTATTTTCTCGGGACTCGGGTCTCTCATCAGTGCCCCGAAATATATACCCTGGTCGTCATAAACGATCTTCACATCTGTCTTCAGGCTATCCGGAATAGAACGACCATTTGTTGGCATCCGCTCCACAAAGTCAGTAGCAATGGGGGCATCTTTCCAGGCCTGATCATCCAGCACTCCGTCTATTTTTGGGGCAGTCTGTATTCGGGGAATAGTAATGGACTTTCGGGAAATACTGTCTTTTTCCTGTGCATTGGCAGAAACAGTGCAACAGAGAAAGAGCAGAAAGATGAAAAAGTTCTTCATTGGGCGGTTTTCTATAAAGACCGCATAAAAATGAAACTGTTTCAGGAAAGGGAGTTTTAAGGGCCAATACTTATGAAGAAAGATGCCTCCTTTACCAGCAGAATGAGGGGTTCAGGGAATTTAAATTTTTTTCTGAGGCAGGTAAATCCATCAGGCACAGCTGCCGCAATCGGGCTCGCCCGTAAGTTGTCCCTGTTCATCCAGCTGGTACTTGCAGCATTCCTGAAAATTCTGCTTCAGGATATTTTTGGCACGACGGATCCTTGCTTTGGTGTTTGCAAGGCTTAGCCCCAGCTTTTCTGCTGTCTGCTGCTGTGATTTCCCTTTCAGATATACTTCTTCTACCACCAGGTGTAATTTCTCTGGAAGATCTGCTATAAATTTTTCAAAGCAGCAGAAGCTGTCGGGAATAAGATCATTTTCAGAATCTTCGGACCTGAGAATATGTTCCTCCCCCGCCAATACAGGTTTCTGTTTATAAAAATTAACGATTTCATTGCGCACGATCTGAAAAACCCAGGCCCTAAGCCTGTTTTCATCCCTGAGCTGGGGAAGGTTCTTATGGATCTTCAGGAAGGAATTCTGAAGTATCTCCCTCGCAGCCTCTTCATTCCTGATGCGTTTCAGAATAAAGAAGAAGAGCTCATCTCCCTGGCTTCTCCAGATATTTTGAGTGTTTATTTCCATAGTACTGCAAATTAAAAAGGCTGGCCCTGAAGGCCAACCTTTGATCTGAATTTAACAACAACTGCAATTTGAACATTCGCATCTTTCACAGGGACAGGTGTTTTGTTTACAGTTGGAACAATCGCAGTTCGGGCATTCGCAATTGGTACAGACACATTTATTTGCCATGATTTCCGGTTTTTATGTTTTTGGTTTTATTACGTAGACAGGAATAGGTGAAAAAGGATACATTTTTTTTACAAATATTTCACTTTTGCCTCCCCAATTTAAGGCGTGAATGGCTTCCCATATTGGAAATAAGCACGGATATTTGCAACTTCTTTTCAACACCTATGGAAGCCAAACAAAAACAGCGAATCGCTTTAAGCGTCTATTTCTTTATTTCCGGAGTTGGATTTTCTACCTGGGCCTCCAGGATACCTACTCTGAAGGCGCAGTTTGGATTAAATGAGGCAGAATTGGGAAACCTGCTGCTGGTCATGCCGGTAAGTTCCCTGATAGGGCTGCCCATTTCGGGCTGGCTGGTTTCCCGTTTCGACAGCAGGGTGCCTCTCCTGGTTTCCTTTGTTTTCTTTTCCCTGGCCCTTGCTCTAATAGGTTATTCAGATAATATCCTGCTGCTTATCGCGGCCGTGTTCCTCTTCTCCTTCAGTATGCGGATCGTCAATATTGCCATGAACACCCAGTCCATCACCCTCCAAAGATCCTATCCCAAAAAGATCATTGGCTCTTTCCACGGGATCTGGAGTTCAGGGGGACTCGCAGGCGTATTGTTTTCCACCCTTCTTATAAGTTATGAAGTGGAAATGGGAATACATCTGCTGATCGTAGCTGCTCTGACCCTCGTGGCAGGGATTTTTTCATATAACTATCTGCTGAAAAAGGATAGGGTGACGCAGGGAAATAAGCTGAATTTTGGCAAACCCGATAAATTCATCGTGTACCTGGGATTTCTTGTATTCTTTGCAGCTATCTGTGAAGGAGGAATGTTTGACTGGAGCGGAGTCTTTTTCAGGGAGGTGGTGAAGGAAGAAGTCTTTACTACCGGATACCTGATTTTCATGATCTTTATGGCCCTTTCCCGCTTCTTTTCCGATAAGATAATCGACAGGATAGGGATGGAGAAAATGTACATTCTCAGCGCTTCTATTATCATCATAGGAATAGGTTTAATGATCCTCCTGCCTTACTTCTGGCCAGCACTTATTGGCTTCAGTCTGGTAGGCCTGGGAGTCGCAGCAATCTTTCCAATGACCTTTGCCCTTGCAGGGACTTCAAAAAAATATTCTCCCGGAATGGCAATCTCTATTATTGCGACTTATGCCATTGTAGGTATGCTGTTGGGGCCTCCGCTCATTGGATACCTTGCACATCTGTTTAATCTGAAGGTGGCCTTCCTGCTGTTGATGTTTTCTGGCCTGATGCTGATTCCTATATCCCAACTGTTTTTCAGGCACCAGAAAAATCTGGAGGAATAGCCATCACAGAAAACTCTTATTCCCGGGAATTGGCACTAAAAAAAGCCAAGTTTGGATTATATGACTAATATCAGATTTCAGGCCAGCTGGCTGTAATATTTTTGTCTCGTTTTTTTGGGAAGCCCTTCCACTCTATGAAGAGCTTTACCCGAAATGCCTATAATAGAAACAAAATGAAGACAGCCAGACAAATGGAACTGATGGCTCCCGCGGGGAACTTTGAATCTCTGCAGGCCGCCCTGGACAACGGTGCCAATTCTGTATATTTCGGGGTGGACCAGCTCAATATGAGAGCCCGGGCTTCCATTAACTTCACGATGGCGGACCTCCCTGAGATAGCCAGCCGTTGTGAAAAACACAAGGCGAAATCCTATCTCACCCTGAATACAATCATTTACGACCACGACCTTTCGCTGATCAAAAACCTGCTGGCGAAAGCAAAGGAAGCAAATATCTCGGCAGTTATTGCTTCCGATCAGGCCGTAATAGCCTCTGCCAGGAGCATCGGGATGAACGTTCATATCTCTACCCAGCTGAACATCACGAATATTGAGACTGTAAAATTCTACAGCCTTTTCGCTGAAACCATGGTAATGTCAAGGGAGCTGAGCCTTCGGCAGGTGAAGAAGATCTCGGAACAGATCGAGAAGGAACAGGTGAAAGGCCCTTCAGGCGAACTGGTGAAGATCGAGATCTTCGGTCACGGAGCTTTGTGCATGGCGGTATCAGGGAAGTGTTATCTCAGCCTCCATTCCCATAACTCCTCTGCCAACCGGGGCGCGTGTAAACAGAACTGCCGTAAAAAATACAAGGTCATCGATCAGGAATCCGGATTCGAGATCGAGATCGACAATGAATATATGATGTCTCCAAAAGATCTCTGTACCATCAACTTCCTGGATGAAGTGATGGAGGCAGGGGTAGAGGTGCTGAAGATCGAGGGCCGCGGAAGGGCACCCGAATATGTGGCCACTGTTACGAAAATGTACCGCGAAGCAATCGATTCGATTTATGACAATACTTATTCCGAAGAGAAAGTTGAACATTGGATGGAGGAACTGGAAAAAGTCTATAACCGCGGCTTCTGGTCTGGATATTACCTGGGGCAGAAACTGGGGGAATGGAGCAAAACCTCCGGCTCTCAGGCAACTCAGAAAAAAGTCTATGTTGGCAAGGGTGCACACTATTTTCCCAAGGCAGGGATAGCGGAATTCTCCATCGAAGCCTATGACATAAAAAAGGGGGACAGGATACTCATCACAGGTCCGAGTACCGGTGCTAAGGAATCGGTGGTGGAAGAGCTTTATGTCAATGATGAGCCGGCAGATACTGCGGGGAAAGGGAATAGCTGTACCCTGAAGATCCCATTCAGGGTGAGGGCTTCAGATAAACTGTATAAACTTGTTGAAGCCTGATGCTGATCATCACCCTTCAGCGGAACAAATGTATTGGCTGCAACTACTGCGTCGAGCTGGCCCCGGAATTGTTCCAGATGTCAAGAAAAGATGGAAAATCGGTTTTATTAAGAGCAGCCGATAAGAAAGGCTTCCACACCTTAAAATCTGCGGATCATTCCCTTCTGGAAAATGCAGAAGCCGCCTCTCTGGCCTGTCCTGTTAAGATAATTTCGGTGAAGGAAAGCGGGGGATAAGCAGGATATTATTTTCTACCAACCGTCATTGAAAAGGCGGTTTTTTGTCTTGAACCAAAGCAAAAGAGGGATAACGCCAGACTTTATCCCTCTCTTACGATGTACAGCACCAAGTGCTGCCTGAAAGATGAAACTACTCCCAGTTCAGCAGCCTGTTTTCCCCTTCAATTTTCTTGATATCGGTAATGTCCTGAGACATTTCAATTACTCCCTTGTAATTCTTCTGTGCATCTCTCACAGCGAAATACCTGATATAGATTAGGCGGCCCTTGAAATTGATCCAGAAGGAGGCCTCACTCTTGGCTCCGCTCCTGAATTCTTCCAGGATCTTCAACACGGTCCCCACACTTTTTGGCGGATGGCAGAACTTCACTTCCCGGCCTATGATTCCCGCACTCCTCGGAAAAACCCTTTCCTCTCCCCGGTTGTAGAAGATCACCTTGTCATTTTCATCAACATAGGTAATATCCAGGGGCATGGTCTTCAGGAGAAGGTTTACCTGCTCCACGGTCATATAGCCTTCGTCGTAATGCGAGGTATTCTCAAGGGAAAAGGACAATTCCCGTTTGGTAAAATCCCTGCTGGGGTGGATATATTCCTGCTCCGGGAAAGGCACGGGGGCCTGCGGAAGCATCCAGCCTATTTCTTCCTCTCCGGTTCGCACGCTGATCCAGTCTTCGTCTAAAAGCAGGCTCAGGGAATTTGGGAAAAGCACGGTTTCTTCCACAGCAAGCAGCCTATAGATCCCGCTGGTGAGGAATTTCATATCTGCTACCAGATTCTCGAAGTCTCTGTCCTCAAGCTTCCTTCTCAGAAGCCGGAACTGTTCCCGAAGATTATCGTGAAAGGACCACATCCCCTGGGTAGGGCCATTCCAGCCCCTCTTTTCCAGCACGGGGAAAAGCTGATTTTCCTTGCGTTCAAATCGGCGTTCTATAGTGTATAGCTGATTGAAAATATTATAATATTTCTGGTACTCAGCTTTTGGATCGGTATAGGTGATCTCATCCACAAGGCGCATTATCAGATCCTTCTCTTCAAAATAAACACTCACCGGATGCCCTTTTGGCAAGGTGGTAATATCTAAAGTATCGTTCATTGTTATATTATTTGAAAACTGCTGCAAAGGAACGAGGAATGTTCCGTAGAGAATATGACCGAGGTCACAACGGGAATCTTTTACAGTAAATACGGGCAGGTGAGACCTTAGTTATAATTCGGAATATTCTTTCCAAGAATGATATCCCTTTCCACCAGGTTCAAATTACCCGAGGGCCTGGGGGTTACAATTCCTGAACCGCCCCGGTTATCCCTGTCTTTTTTGATTTCAGAGGTAAGATATGGGTCATCCGAAAAGAGGAAGTCATCCAGGTAATATTCTTTTTTTCCGGGTTCCTTTACCGTAATATGGATATGCTGAGGTTCCCGCCCATTAGGATAGGAGCAAGGCCTGAAGGTGTAGAAGGTATATTCTCCTGAAGCATCTGTCTTTATCCAGCCTCTGATGAATCCGTGCCTTTTTGCCCAGCCCAGCTCATCTCCTTTTGTCTCGTATATTCCTTTGCGATTGGTGTGATAAATATAGAGTATAACATCTGGCGCAGGTGTTTTCCCGTCAGCCTGAAAGACCGTACCCGTAATCTTAATTTTGGGGGCATTTTCTGCAAAGGCGGGAAGGGTATCCACGGGGTCCAGAGTTTCCTCCCCATACTCATAAATGGCTTCGCAGCCTTCACAGGGGCCTCCCAGATCGGGATTTGAGACAGGTTCCTCGTTTTGCGATCTGCAGGCAGAGGCAGAGGAATAAAGCAGTAAAAAGATCAGAAACTTTTTCATGACAGCCCTGTATCAGATGTTCATCAATCAGACTATTTGTTATCAAAATCCAGCTGTTTCCCGTTTTCCTGGGCTTTTTTGTCGAGGGAGGTACCAATGGAAATTCCAAGGGCCATGCCGATTGGAAGACCAAGGCCAATAAAACCAAAATTGTCCAGGCTTATGGAAAAGATGGTGCCGAAGGGAATTCCGAAGGCGGCCATCCCTAAAGCCAGCCACCTGTTGCGATAATGATTTCTGGGTACCAGTTCCAGCTCATTCTCCAGAATCTGTATAATGCCGCTGCGGCCCTTGTAGAGGAAAGTATTCCGGTCTTTTACTGAAGGCGAACGGGAATTCACCTGTTCTATTT
>CBFGYW010000035.1:0-10712 GCA_965653085.1 uncultured Salinimicrobium sp. | reverse complement strand
AAGATAATTAACGACGAAGGAAAAACCACCGGAGTTTATATTCCAATTGAAGAATGGATTATCATGAAGGAAAATTATCCTGATCTGGAAAGAATCCCGAGGGAGATCCCTAAGTGGCAAGCCGATGATTTAGATAAGCGGCTTCAGGAAATAGAGGATAATCCGGGAGAACAGCTGCAAATTGAGCAATTATTCAGGTTCTTGGAAGAATAGTTATGAAGTATTCGGTAGTGTATCATCCTAAGGTGGAAGACGACGTTACCAAAGCCAAAGACTGGTACAGAAGTAAAAAGTCTGGGTTGGATAGGCTATTTTCAAAGGAGGTAAAAGAGGCGATATTCCAAATCATTAATGAACCTCTCCTGTTTCAAAAGAGGCACAAAAATGTGAGGGTAGCTTTTACCAGAATCTTTCCATTTGGGGTCCATTATGTCTATCAGGAAGAGTTGGGTTTAGTGACCATTATTGGGATCTACCACACCTCTTTAAGTCCAGAAGAATGGGAGAAAAGGGAAAGGTAGGAATAGAAAAGAAAATTGTGAAGGACCAGGAATACCATTAAAATAAAACCCATAAAAAAACTTCAGATTTCCATTATTGGATTTCTTATAAAAAACCTATCTTTGCAACCTGAAAAAGAGGGGGTCCCATTTTCAGCAGTTTGCGATATTACCTCTTCTCTTTTAACTCTTTAAAATAAAAACAATAAAGGATTAGATAATGTCTAAAGTTACAGGTAAAGTTGCACAAGTTATCGGCCCTGTGGTTGACGTAGCGTTTAACACAGAGAATGCTGAATTGCCGAGGATCTACGATTCTTTGGAAATTACTAGAAATGATGGATCTGTATTGGTTCTTGAGGTTCAGTCGCACATTGGGGAAAACACCGTTAGAACCGTTTCCATGGATTCTACCGATGGACTTGCCAGAGGGGTTGAGGTTGTAGCCACTGGAGCACCTATCCAGATGCCTATTGGAAAAGATGTCTACGGAAGATTGTTCAACGTGATCGGAGATGCTATCGACGGGATCGGAAACCTTCCTAAGGCGGGTGAAGAAGGACTTCCTATTCACAGACCGGCTCCTAAATTTGAAGACTTATCTGTATCCACAGAAGTTCTTTTCACCGGGATTAAAGTTATTGACCTTATCGAGCCTTACGCAAAAGGAGGGAAGATTGGGCTGTTCGGAGGTGCCGGGGTAGGTAAAACCGTACTTATCCAGGAGCTCATCAACAACATCGCAAAAGGACACGGAGGTCTTTCAGTATTTGCTGGTGTTGGGGAAAGAACCCGTGAAGGAAATGACCTTCTTAGAGAGATGCTTGAATCCGGGATTATCCGTTATGGCGATGACTTTATGCATTCCATGGAAGCCGGTGGATGGGATCTTACCAAAGTAGACAAAACTGCTTTGAGAGAATCTAAAGCTACCTTCGTATTCGGACAGATGAACGAACCTCCAGGAGCCCGTGCCCGTGTTGCTCTTTCAGGACTTACCATTGCTGAATACTTCCGTGACGGAGCAGGGGATGGACAAGGAAAAGATGTTCTTTTCTTCGTTGATAACATCTTCCGTTTCACCCAGGCAGGTTCAGAGGTGTCGGCACTTCTTGGGCGTATGCCTTCAGCGGTAGGATACCAGCCTACATTGGCAACCGAGATGGGTGCCATGCAGGAGCGTATTACTTCTACCAAGAACGGATCTATTACTTCAGTACAGGCGGTTTACGTACCTGCGGATGACTTGACGGATCCGGCACCGGCAACTACCTTTGCCCACCTGGATGCTACCACTGTACTTTCCCGTAAGATCGCTGACCTTGGTATCTATCCTGCTGTGGATCCTTTGGATTCCACTTCAAGGATCCTTACTGCAGAAATCCTTGGTGCTGACCATTACAACTGTGCACAGCGCGTAAAAGAGCTGCTGCAACGCTATAAGGAACTTCAGGATATCATCGCCATCCTTGGTATGGAAGAACTTTCTGAAGAAGATAAACTGGCTGTATCCCGTGCAAGACGAGTTCAGCGTTTCCTTTCTCAGCCGTTCCACGTGGCTGAGCAGTTTACCGGTATTCCAGGAGTTCTGGTAGATATCAAGGAAACCATCAAAGGATTCAACATGATCATGGACGGAGAACTTGACCACCTTCCCGAAGCTGCTTTCAACCTGAAAGGAACCATCGAGGAGGCCATCGAGGCCGGAGAGAAAATGTTGGCTGAAGCATAATCATTAATTAAGAGATAAGAGTTACGGGTTAAGAGTTAGAAATTATAACTCATACTCTTAACTCTTAACTCTTAACTCTTAACTAGAAAAACATGTATTTAGAAATAGTTACTCCCGAAGCGGTTCTTTTGAGTTCAGAAGTGGAATCTGTTACCGTACCTGGAATTAACGGGGAGTTTCAGATGCTGAACAACCACGCCCCTATAGTTTCTGTCCTTACCAAAGGCGTGATTAAAGTGGCTACCAGTTCTAAAACAGGGACCGAGAAGATCTCTCCACTGTTCAAGAGAGATGCCTCAAACAAGGTGCTTTCGCTTCAGGTTGAAGGCGGAGTTGTTGAAATGAAGGATAACAAAGTGATTGTTTTAGCTGATTAAGCTTTTCTATAGATATAACAGAAGCCGGGCATATTGTCCGGCTTTTTTGTATTTAGGTTACTGCCACGAATTCACGAATATCTTTTTTGGTACATCTCAGGTCGACTGCGGGACTAATATTGCATCATCGTTAATGAAGGACAATTTAATCTTCCATAGCGCCTTCTTTTCGGAATTCCAACAAATCCCCCGGCTGGCATTCCAGAACCTCACAAATCGCTTCTAAAGTGGAGAATCGCACGGCTTTAGCCTTGCCCGTTTTCAGAATGGAGAGGTTGGCATTTGTAATGCCTATCTTTTCCGCGAGTTCTGTACTCTTCATCTTCCTTTCGGCTAGTATTACATCGAGATTTACTATTATGGGCATGGCTCACACGGTTAATTCACTTTCCTCTCTCAGTCTTTTTGCATTGTCGAATAACCTTGCCAGGTACATAAAGAACAGTCCTATTGCCAGCTTGAAGAAAAAGCTGTCGTAGGAGGTGCCAAATTCCAATTCCACTTTAAGTTTCCCACTGAGAAATATGTTTGCAAGAAAATCAAGGATGGCCTGGGCGACGCTGTTTAAAATAATAAGCTGTCCTATAAGATTGAACAGGGCTATCTGTAAACGGGTATAGAATTTATTCTTAAAAAAGCTTCTTACCAGTTTCCTCAATAGAAACACCACATAAACGAAAATACCTGAGGTCAGCAGAGAACCTATGAGAAAAGCAATGGCGGCGGGAGTGAGCTCTTCCACTGTTCTTCCATATATTTCAAGCGGTAGTCCAGGGTCTGTGATGATAAGTGCGACGCCAGAGAAGAGGGTCACCGCGTAAATTAATACGAGGCAGATGAGGCAGAAGTCGAGGACGCTTTTAAGGAGGACAGGTGGTTTCATAACTGGTTTTATTGATAATCGATAACGAACTTACTTATTATTATCGAAAAACAATAAATATAACTGGAAAAAATTTTAATCGTCTACTCTGTCCTCATCGCCCAGTTCATCTTTATTCTTGCCATTATTCAGTTTTCTGCTGATGTAATCTTCAAAAATTCCGAAGAGAACATTGGTAATTACTATCAGCACCACGAGCAGGAAAAGTTCGCTGTATTCTCCTATCCCAGCCAGGCAACCGGCCCCTGCGCTACACCACACGGTGGCAGCGGTAGTGAGTCCCCTGACAGTGGTTCCCTTGTGAAGGATAACCCCTGCGCCAATGAATCCAATTCCAGTGACCACCTGTCCTATGACCCTGGTAAGGTCAACATTCGGCTGTCCTTCAAAATGCAGGGAGACCAGAACGAACACCGCAGCCCCTAAAGAGACCAGTGCATTGGTTTTAAGCCCTGCATCCTTGTTCTGAAGTTCCCGCTCTATACCTATGAGAAGTCCGGCCAGAAGCGCTGCACCTATTTTTAATCCGAATTCGATTAGTTCCATCTGATCTTTTTCTTTCTCCTAAATTTAGTGAAAACGGTTGGGAAAAAATAACTGGAGAAATCCATCGTGAAACTTTTCAGAATTAAAATAATCTTCTGAAAAACTGAACCTTATTTTATTATTTTAGGTGGAAATATTAATCTTATGATGCATCCCCATACAGAGATCCGGTTCATTAATGATGAAATAGGTTACGGAGTGGTAGCTATTCGTTTTATTCCCAAGGGTACCATTACCTGGGTGCAGGACGATCTCGACAATATCTATACCCCAGGGGAGGTAGAAGCCATGGCGCCCCGGTTAAAGGAGATGGTCGACAAATACACCTTCAGGAACAAAGATGGAAATTACGTGATGTGCTGGGATTTGGCGAAGTATGTAAACCACAGTTTCAACTCCAATTGCCTTTCCACCGCCTACGATTTCGAAATTGCCATCCGTGACATCGATCCCGGGGAACAGCTCACCGACGATTATGGATACCTGAACATCACCGAACCTTTCGAGGCTAAGGATGAAGGCCTGGAACGGTCCACGGTCTATCCAGACGACCTGCTGCGGTACCACGAGCAATGGGATGCAAAGATTGAAGCTGCCTTTAAACATTTCTACCAGGTAGATCAACCCCTCATGGAGCTGGTGCCAAAGGACCATAGGGACCTGCTGAAGGAAAAACTTTCAAAGGGCGAGCCTCTGGATTCCATTCTGAATCTATTT
This sequence comes from uncultured Salinimicrobium sp., assembly GCA_965653085.1. Classification (GTDB taxonomy): domain Bacteria; phylum Bacteroidota; class Bacteroidia; order Flavobacteriales; family Flavobacteriaceae; genus Salinimicrobium. The sequence goes on along the minus strand of CBFGYW010000035.1, from coordinate 5,957 downwards.
TATGAAGGATAGATTTTCGCCTTTCGGGGAACTTTAGTACATTCAACGTAGTGGAAACTGAAGCAGATTATATATTAGCCGAAATCCCCAGGGAATCCAACCTTTCCCGGGTCGACTTCATTGAAAAATACGTGAAGCCGCAGAAACCGGTGGTGCTGGAGGAGCTTACCTCGCACTGGCCCGCCTACCGGAAGTGGGATCTTGACTATATCGTGGAGATGGCTGGGGATAAAACAGTTCCGCTCTTCGATAACAGGCCCATTTCCTCAAAATTCAAATTCAACGAGCCGCACCTGGAAATGAAGATGCGGGATTACGTGGAACTTCTGAAAAAAGGACCCACCAGCTATCGCATTTTTCTGTACAACCTGTTGAAGGAAGTTCCTGCCCTTCAGAAGGATTTCGAGTATCCGAAGGTGGGCCTGAAACTTCTGAAACAGCTGCCAATGCTGTTTTTTGGAGGAGAGAATTCAAAGGTGTTCATGCACTATGACATTGACCTGGCCAACATCCTGCACTTCCATTTCCAGGGAGAGAAGGAATGCATCCTGTTCCCGCCATCGCAGACAAAATATCTTTACAAGGTCCCACACGCGCTCATTTCCAGGGAAGACATCAATTTCTCTCATCCCGACTTAGAAAAATTCCCTGCCCTGAAGAAGGCCCGAGGCTACAAAACCTATTTAAAACACGGGGACACCCTTTATATGCCCGAAGGCTACTGGCACCAGATGACCTACCTCACTCCCGGATTCTCAATGAGCCTGCGCGGAATTCCCCGAAACATGAGCAACCTCTCCAAGGCTGTTTACAACCTGGTCTTTATGAGACATTTCGACAATTATATGCGGAAAAGGAGAGGGCAGAAATGGATAGATTATAAAAATGCCAGGGCAGTAAGCAGGACACACAAGCTGAACAACCTGAAACCCTGACTTTGTCCTCCTGTTTCCTTTCTGTCCTTCCCATACCCTCTCCCTATATAACAGACTATTCAGTCGTTATAAACAGGCCCTTCACCCGTTTCCACAGGCCTTGGAAGCAGTATACTGCCTGTTTATAGCGGCTATATAGCGGGTAATATTGGGAGATGGTAAGGCGGGAGTAGAGCCGAAGGGAGAGAAAGCCAGAATTAAATAGATGATCCTAAGGCAGTAGCCCTTTTACAGTTTCAAATACCAGGGCAGGCTCATACCCCTTCTGCAACAGGTAATCTGAAAGTTTCTTTTTCTTTTTGAATGCGTTCGGTTCCTTTAAAAGAGCAAGTTTTTTTTCGGCCAGCTCCTCCAGGGTTTTTAGGTATTCCCCTTCATTAATTTCAGTAAAGGCAAGTTTGATAATGGGTGAGGAGATTTCCCTTAGTTTGAGCTCCTGTTTGATCTTGTTTCGGCCCCACTTCTTGATCCTGAATTTTCCCCTAACAAAGCTCCGGGCAAAACGCTCTTCATTCAGAAAATCCTCCTGCATCAGCTTGATGGTAATCTCTTCGCAGGCCGCGGGGATCATCCGCATCTCCCTTAGTTTTTCTTCCACCTCCTTCTGCGAACGATCGCGATAGGCACAGAACTGCATCAGCTTCAGGGTAGCCTCTTTTACGGTAAAGGATTTCTGCTGTTCCGGGTTCACATTTCAAAGATAAAAACATTTTGAAGTCCCTTTTCCAAAGTTTTTCATATTGGATGGTTTTTAATGAGCTCTTCTGCAGAAATGCTTTATTTTTGCAACCTCTTATGAAGCATCAGGAATATACATCTTCACAGCTTACGCCGCCCTGAGAATCCTCAGTGTTCCGCCCGTAAAAATTTTCCTTAACTTTAGGTAGGTGACTGCCTTTCAATATTTTTAAGCCATTCTCTATGAAGATGATAGCCAACTTCTTTGACTTTTCCCAGAAGATCAACTATAAAACAGAAATCCTTGCCGGACTGACCGTTGCCCTCGCCCTTATCCCTGAAGCAGTGGCTTTTGCCCTTATTGCCAATCTTTCACCCCTCACCGGCCTTTACGCCGCCTTTGTGATGGGCCTCGTAACAGCACTTATTGGTGGACGTCCCGGAATGATTTCGGGAGCAACAGGAGCTGTTGCTGTAGTAATCGTCGGCCTCTCGATCTCCCATGGCCCCGAATATATTTTTGCCACCGTAGTGCTGGCGGGGATCATCCAGGTCCTGGCAGGAGTTCTGAAACTCGGTAAACTTATAAGGCTAGTACCTACTTCAGTTATCTATGGATTTGTAAATGGACTTGCGATTGTGATTTTCATGGCTCAGCTGACTCAGTTCAAGACGGTAAATGCAGCAGGGGAGGAGGTCTGGATGACGGGGAATCCGCTTTACATTATGCTCGGGCTGGTTCTGGTAACCATTCTTATTATCTGGGGGCTTCCTAAGCTAACAAAGGTTTTTCCAGCTTCCCTGGCTGCCATTCTGGTGGTTTTCGGGCTGGTGCTCTTTCTCGGAATAGATACCCGTACGGTTGGAGACATTGCTTCCATCAATGGAGGTTTTCCTCCCTTCCATATTCCTATGGTGCCCTTCAGCTATGAGACTCTGGCCATCATCTTCCCTTACGCCGCAATCATGGCGGGGGTGGGATTAATAGAAAGCCTCCTCACCCTGAACATCGTGGATGAACTTACCGAGACCCGCGGAAATGGAAATAAGGAATGTGTGGCGCAGGGAACAGCGAATGTGCTGTCGGGTTTCTTCTCGGGAATGGGAGGCTGCGCTATGATTGGGCAGAGCCTTATCAATACCTCTTCTGGGGCGCGGGCCCGGCTTTCGGGAATTGTGGCTGCGGTGATGCTGCTGGTATTTATTATGTTTGGGGCAGATATTATTGAAAAACTTCCAATGGCTGCCCTAACGGGGGTAATGATCATGGTGGCGATAGGTACTTTTGAATGGGCGAGCTTCAGGACCTTCAGGAGAATGCCTAAGTCTGATGTCATTGTGATCGTGCTGGTAACCCTGGTAACGGTATACCTTCATAACCTTGCGCTGGCGGTGCTGGTGGGGGTGATAATTTCAGCACTGGTTTTCGCCTGGGACAATGCCAAACGCATCAGGGCAAGAAAATATATTGACGATAAGGGGGTAAAGCATTACGAGATCTATGGACCTCTTTTCTTTGGTTCCGCTCAGGCCTTCAATGAAAAATTTGATGTTCTGAATGATCCGGATGAGGTGGTGGTAGATTTTTCTGAAAGCAGGATCGTCGACATGTCGGGAATAGAAGCTGTGAACCGCCTCACGGAAAGGTACAGCAAGCAGGGCAAGGTGCTTCACCTGAAACATCTTAGTGCTGACTGTCGAAGGCTTTTGGCAAAGGCAGATGCCATTATTGAGGTAAATATTGTCGAAGACCCCACCTATAAGGTGGCGGTGGATGGGTAAAAATGCGTTGGCCTTAAGGTTCAGGCAACTTTTCCGTATTCAGATATAACAACAAGAAGGCCCGGGTTTCCCCGGGCCTTCTTAATTTTCTGCTCAGCTTCAGCAGAGATGTTAAATAGCCTAGTCCTGATACAGGGAATTGGGCCAGCTGTCATTTGAATAATTCACATCCGGCAGGATCTTTTCAGGATCCAGCTCCACACTCTTCACAGCTTTTTCTGACTTCAGCATGTGATTCCAGGAATCCCCACGCTGCCAGATCTCAACGGGAAGCCTTAGCAGTTCTGTAGTTCCATCTTCATAGGTTATCTCCAGCTCCACAGGCATCGGGATCTCTCCCCTATTTGAAACCGCGATGACGGTATTTCCGTTATACTCCCTCACAAAATCGACTGCCAAATCTACATTTCCTGTTCCGTAGAACCAGCCTTGCCAAAACCAGGAGAGGTTCTCTCCCGCGACATTCTCAATATGGTTGAAGAAATCTGCGGGTTGTGGATGTTTGTATGCCCAGGTTTTGATATAGGAGCGAAATGCGCGATCAAAACGTTCTTCCCCTAAGATGTATTCCCGAAGCAGCAAAAGTCCCATAGCGGGCTTGTAATAGGCCACCATCCCCAGGTTGCGCAGGTTTGCAACATCGGGGTAGACGTTGATGCCCTCGCGGGTGGGACTGGAAAGCCAACCGGTCATATTCCTCATCTGGTTAAGATTTGAGGGATACTCTCCTTCGTTGAAGGCGAGGGTGCTGTAGTGGTTGATGAAGGTGTTGAAACCTTCATCCATCCAGGCGTATCTTCTCTCGTTGGTGCCCACTATCATCGGGAACCAGTTGTGGCCGAATTCGTGATCGGTAACCCCCCAAAGGCTTTCCCCGGTATCCTGCCAGGCACAGAAGTTTAGTCCGGGATATTCCATCCCTCCCACGTGAGAAGCCACGTTGACAGCTACGGGATAGGGATATTCGAACCATTTGCTTGAATAGTGTTCAATGGAAGCCTTGGAATATTCCGTGGAACGTTTCCAGGCATCTGCTCCCGCGCTTTCCAAGGGATATGCCGACTGGGCCATGGCAGTTTTTCCGCTGGGAAGATTAATTCTGGCGGCGTCCCAGACAAATGCTTTGGAAGAGGCAAAGGCAACGTCACGGGTATTTTCCATTTTGAAGTGCCAGGTAAGGGTACCTTCCTGTTTTGCACGAATGGACATATCATTGACTTCTTCAGGTTTGATAAGGTACACAGTGGTGTCACTTTTCCTGGCCTGCTCATATCTCTCTCTCACGGTTGAAGATAGCACCTGTCTTGGATTCTGAAGCTCTCCTGAACCTACAATAATATGATCGTAAGGGGCGGTGATCTTATAGTCGAAGTCGCCATAGTCATAGTAGAATTCTCCGGCTCCCAGGTACGGCTCCACATTCCAGCCTTCCACGTCATCAAAAACTGCTACCTGCGGAAACCACTGGGCCATCGAATAAATGGTACCGCCTTCAACTGCAAGCCTTCCCATTCGATCCATCCCTTCCTCGGGAATTTTATAGGTGAAGTTCATCGATACTGTAGCCTGCCCTCCGTTAGCGGAGATGGGTTCTCCGAAGAAAACCTGTATGCGGGTATCGTTGATGAGATATTCTGAAGAGGTGCTGCGTTTCACCTTGGCACTCAGATTTGAAATCGTATATCCGCCATCGGTATCACCGTTATAACGGTTCCCGCCAATAGGAGTGGTGAGGGTTCCCCGGGAATCTTCAGTAAATCTGTTCTGGTTGAGATACATCCAGATAAAATCCAGTGGAAGGGGGCTATTATTTGTATAGGTTACAGTAATTTTTCCGGTGATGGTGTGGTTTACATCATCCAGGGTAGCCTCAATGGCATAGTCGGCTTCGTTTTGCCAGTATTCGGGTCCGGGAACTCCTGAAGCTGCTCTGAGGCGGTTCCCGCTGCGGTCCATGAATTCTGAAAAATCGGCCTGGTTGTTCTGTGTTACTTCCTGAGCTTTTAACTGAATAGAGGAAAATCCTAGAAGGGAGACTGCGAGGATAGTCCTGAAATAGTATCTCATTATTTTTAGGTTTAATTGATTTGGGCTAAAATAAGTAAAGTTTTGGGAAAAGGGAAGGTCAACTGGGTGAGTGGGGGATTTAAATTGCCGCGAATCCACAAATACATTACAAAAAATATTCGTGAATTCGTGGCCAGTAAAAATAAAGTCAAAAAAAAACGCCTTCCAAATCAATGGAAGGCGTTCCTTAAGTTACTGTATCAATTCCCCGTTAGTGTCGTGAAAGTGATATTCCAAATACGTGTAAGCGTCTCTTGGTACAATTTTAACCCAGCGTTTGTGGTTCAGGAACCATTTCCCGCGGGGGGATGGAAAACCTTTGGTTAAAAAGGCTGCTATAAAAGGATGTGTGCTTAAGGTTATCCTCTTATAGTCTTTCTTCAATAATTTTTCCAGGTCGGCGTTGATCTTGTCGACCACTACGATTGGAGCTTCAATCTCTCCTCCATCCTTGTTCGGATTCTCCTCTCTGGTCTCAATGTTCATTTCGGGCCG
>CBFGYW010000034.1:0-10864 GCA_965653085.1 uncultured Salinimicrobium sp. | reverse complement strand
CCCCGTTTCGTGGGAAGCGCAATGAGAGTGTGTATATCCTGAAGGTGCTGGAGAAGAAAGGCTACCAAAAGATAAAACTCAGCCTCACCGCCACCAATCACCTGGAGCTTAAGGCCAGGATCAACAGGATCGAGGGCAACTTCATCCTCGATACCGGCGCCTCCAGCTCCTGTGTAGGCTTCGATGCCGTGGCCCACTTCAAGCTGCTCGCCCAGGAAAGCGATGTGCGCGCCGCCGGTGCCGGGGCCACCAATATGCTCACCCAGATAGCACAGGAGAACCTGGTGGAGATCAAGGGCTGGAAGAAAAAGAAGATCGACCTGGTGCTCTTCGACCTTACCCACGTGAACGATGCCCTGGTGAAGCACAAAGCCGAGAAAGTACACGGGATCATTGGAGCCGACATCCTGAAGAAGGGCAAAGCCATCATCGACTACAAGTCCAAGAATTTATATCTCAAATAGTTAAAATTGAAAAAAGGGGATTTTTCCCCTTGTGAGATTAAAAAACACGGCGGTTCTTTATAGTCCAAATTTATACAATGAATTCGCCGTTCTCAAAAAGGATTCCCCAGATCGCAGCCTACCTGATAGGCCTGCTGGTGGTGATCGTTATTTTGATGAACATCTACACGCTGCTTACTACCTGATCTTTGTTCTCCTTTAGCCAATTAGCCATTCTTTAAGTCCCTGGGGCGCGATCCAAGATCGCCGCCCTGGCGGGCGTTATGAAGGTAACCAGCGGAAGGTTTTCTCACTCTCTGCGCATAGCTTGGGGCAGTACTGACCTTTCCCTACGGAGATTCCGGTGAATTGCTGTCAGGACAGAAGACTGGGATGCCAACCACTCCCCCCTTAAAATTTTTTATTCCTCTTTCAATTTTATCGTATTTTCCCCTCTTAAAACTATGTGAAAATTTATCCTAAGTGTATGAGAACCATATATATCTTACTCCTCCTGCTGCTTCTGTCCCCCGCCTCCTTCGCCCAGGAGGTACTGGAGGTGGTACTGCCCGAAGGACTGGGAAATGTATATGATCCCGATGTAGCAGTCAACCCGGCGGGTACCCAGGCCATCTTCTCTAATTATGACAGCAATAAACTCTTCGTATGGAACCTGGAAAGGAATGAACTGGATTATACGGTGGATTTGAAAAAGGCGGTGAGATATGTTGAATATCATCCCGATAAACCCCTGTTTTTTGTCTCCACGGAAGATTCTGTCTATGTCTACGACGCGAAGTCGGGAAAAGAGGTTGCAGGCTTCCCCGGAACGAACGTCCTGCCTAAGGGGATATTCCCTTTTATAGGAGAGCGTTTTGCCTACGTTGAAAATGACTCCGTAAAGATCGCCAGTTACACCACAAACACGCTGGAGCGGACTTTCAGCCTCCCGGAAAGGACCTATGTCTACGGCGCAGGTTTCCTTCCCGGGACGGAAGAGATGTTTGTGAGTCACCAATCACGATTCTCGATCTTCAGCTCCCCTACGGAATACAGGACCTTTAAGGATCCTCTCCACACTTTTGGGGAATTATGGATAGAAAGGGACAGGATAGTGCTTATCGAAAATTATCAAACCGAATACACCGTATACGACAGGTCCACTACCAAAATTCTTCACGACCTGAAATTTGACCCCGACAGTTTTCTTGCGGAAGCAGATAAAAAAGTCTATACCCATAGGGATGATGCCCTAATCGTTACTGATATCCTCAGCAATACGGAAAAGAAATTTGATCACCCCTTTGAGTATCTGATTAGGGCCTCCCCTACCGGCAGGCCCGATGAGATGGTTCTTTTTGGAAAACTGGACAGCCGATATCAGTTTCGGGTATTTGACCTGAAGAAAGGGATATTTTCAGATCCTTCTTCCAATAGTGCTCAGGAGGCCTCTTCTTCTTCCGATTGGTCCCTGTTCAGCCCCGACGGCGAATATGTCTACCAGGTCTATTCCGACAGGATCCAGGTGAACTCGACGCTCAGCGGAATGCAGGTGGCCACTTTTCCTGCCGAAGACTCATTTTCGTACACCACCTATCCTTTTAAGCCGATAATGTCTGATGACAATAAGTTGCTGGTGCTCCTTCAGAAAAAAGAAGATCTCTCCGGAAATCTGATGTGTATCGAGCTTTCCACCGGAAACATCCTCTGGGAAAAGGCCCTGCCTTATTTTACGGAATATATAAAGGTAGATAGGGAGCTGAATACCCTTGAACACAAGAGCGGCTATAAGTCCTTCGAAAATGGCGATAGTGGTGCTGAGCTCAGTTTTATTTCAATGGAGGATGGAAAGACGCTGTATTCGAAGGATGTAAATTCCTGGGAATCCAACCTGTTTCAGCTTTCGCAGGAAGAATTCCTGGAAGTTTCTCTTGAGGCTGCCCTGGATTCCAAATCGTTTAAGATCGATGTTCACAATGCCGGGGATGGGTCAGTAAGAACGGAATTGGTAGAGGTAGATCAGGATTCGCATTCAAGTGAATTTTACTTTTTCGGGAATACGCTGCTGGCACAGAACCAGGAGGAGATCTATTTCATTGAAAACGCTACTCCCTTTAAAATTGTCGATTCCCTGGAGGTCGACCAGAAATTTGAGGCAATAGGCCTCCTGGAGCAGGAGCAGCTCCTGATCTTAAAGGAAAGGTATGCTCCCAATGAGGTGAGGTTCATTGATCTGCAGACGAAGGAATCCTTATTCCCTTCGCTAAGCCTTCTTAGCTATTCTGAAAAGGATCATACTGCCCTAGTAAAAGATTCGCTTGGGGAACTGTTCAAAATAGATCTTCGGGCAAGACAGGAAACAGCTTCCGGGGTGTTCCTGGAGCAGGATTCGGAACCTACATTGATCGATGAAAGGTACCTGATCTTTTCCGGCAAGGACAGCCTGACCTTATATGATATCAAAAAGAATACGATCCTCGGAAGAGTGGATGGATACTCCGGTGCTATTGAAGATGTTGGTCCGGGAGGTCATCTGTATATTACCTACAATGAGATCCGTAAGACCTCTGATGCCAGTTTATATCAGGAATTGAAAAATGGATTCGAACTTCCCGGATACCTTAACGACCTGGCGGTTTCTTCGGATAATTCCTACCTTTTTTTCGACCAGTACAGCGGGATCATCAATGAGTACGACCCCTCGGGCAGTGAACTGAAGAAACACAGGATCTTTTCTGATGATGACAATTCCAGGAGGCAGAGCCTGCAATTCCTCAATGATCATACGCTGTTCATTACCGATCTCAGCTCCACCCTGGAGGCGCCTTTGGAAAAGCACCTGATCTTCGACCTGGAATCGGAAAGCCTGAAAAATATTACCGGCCGGGTGGATAATTTTGATTCCTTCAGGGTGTATGACAACAATATCCTGCTCCTCAATAATGTGCAGTCGGTAAGGCTGTTCAATCTGGCGAGTGCAGAAAACACGGCCAATTTCCCCGCCCATTCCTTTTTTTATTCCGAAGACCGGCAACTTCTTTTCCTGGACAATGGGGAGACGATCTCCCTGTACAATGTGGCCCTGGAAAGGCCGGAGTGGGAGGTCACTATTCCCAGGGAGTTTTTCAAAAGTGATTTCAGCGGACTGACTGGGGAGCATCTTATCTTTAGGAATGGGGACAGGCTCTTTGCGCTTAATGTGGAGACGGGGGAGCTGGAGGCCCAGATCCCGCTGGAAGCTAAGGTTCAGGATCCTTTCTCTGAATCGGTGCTAGTGGAAAATACAGTCAATGTCAACGTGGGAACCATCCTCAGCCCTGAAATGCACGTATATCAGTTTACCGGCAGTGAATTTGTCAGGTTCAGGAAGAATAAGGCAGCCGAAACCCTGGTCCCGGACCTGAAGAAAAGGAATTCGATCACAGACAACGATCTTTTTATGCTGGAGGATGGTATCCTTGTCATTTATTCGGCCGGGGATAAGATATTGATAAAGGATTATGAGTCGGATGCAGTACTGTTTGAAGCTCCCCTGGATATGTCGGACATCGAGCTGGATTTCGTGCTTTCTGCTGCTGAAAAGACCCTCTTCCTCTCCAACAGCAGCGGGGAAGTGGCCTTCATAGATTTTGGGGAGCAGAAGGCAATGGAAAGAGGGAACTTCAAGGGCAGGCGGTTCCAGCTGAAGGATAACTTCCTTTTTGCCAATGATCACGGGAAGAAACTGGATGTGTACAGCTGGAAGGACCAAAAACTGCTGTATTCCCTGCTACCCATCAAGGGAAACAACCACATCATCTATACCCCTTCGGGTTACTATTCTTCTACCAAAGAAGCTGCGGAGGAGGTGAAGTTCAGGCTGAATGAGAGTTATTATTCCTTCGATCAGTTCGACCTGGTGTTCAATCGGCCACACCTGGTGCTGGAGGCTATGGGCAGCCGCAATTACGGCCTGATCGAGGCTTACGAGAAGGCATATCTGAAGCGGGTGCAGCGGCAGGAGTATGCTGTTTCTTCTGCGCTGGAGGAAATTCCGGTGGTGAAGGTTCTCAACTCCGGTGACCTCCCTAAAACCGTGGAGAGCCCCTCCCTGAAGATCCATATTTCTGCGGAAGACAAACAGAGTATGCTCTCGAAGCTCTTCGTGAAGGTGAACGGCAACCTGGTGGAGGAGATCGCGGTGGATAAGAAGAAATATGAATCGGATTTTACCATAGCCCTCAATGCGGGGAAGAACCTGATCGAGGTCTTCAGCGTGAACGAGAACGGACTTAAAAGCCTGACGGAACGGATCTCTGTGCATCACCAGCCTGTGGTCCTTCCGCAGTCGAGGACCTATTTTATAGGGATCGGAGTTTCAGAATATGCAAACCAGGCTTATAACCTCAAGTATGCTGCAAAGGACATCAGGGACCTTTCGGCTGCCTTGAAGGAGCGCTATCCGGATATCATCATTGATACCCTGCTGAATGAGCAGGTGACCGTATCGAATATACTTCAGTTAAAGGAGCGGCTGGCCAAAACCGGGGTCAACGACCAGGTGCTGATCTCCTTCTGCGGGCACGGGGTACTCGATAAGGAGCTGAACTGGTATTTTGCCACCAGCGATATGGATTTTGAGGATCCGGCAGCCAAAGGCCTGTCATATGATCTCCTGGAAAGCCTCAGCTCGGGGGTGAATGCGCGGCAGAAACTGGTTACCATCGATGCCTGCCACAGTGGGGAGATCGATGTGGAAGAGGTGGATAGGAGCGGCCCTGCAGTGGTAGCCACAAACGTGACGGCCTTTGCAAGAGGTTCGGAGGTGGTGAAGTCGAAAACCGGGGGGCAGAGCACCTATGCGCTGATGAAGGAGCTGTTCTCAGATATAGAATCGGGAAATGGTACGGTGGTGATCTCAGCTTCGGGAGGGATGGAATTTGCCTTTGAGGATGCAAAATATCAGAATGGGGTATTCACCTATTCGCTGATCAGGAAGCTGGAGGAAAGCATCTGGAATACCCTGAAGGTATCAGAGCTACAGGAGCACGTGATCAATGAGGTGTTCAAGCTCACCAGGGGAATGCAGCGGCCAACGATAAGGGCCGGGAACCTGGCTTCGGACTGGGTGGTATGGTAGGAACAGGGCCTATCTGAAGATCCCTGGTTCGGGTGGATTTACCCGGGCGCGGTCTTCAGGACGCAGACCCACCGGGCCATCATCTTCAGGTAGACCTAGTGAGAGGGCCGGTCTCCTCCCAAATCACTCACAGCTCAAGCCTGAACACGTGCCTGCCCGTATATTCATACCCCAGCTTCAACCCGAACCTGTCAGCGATGGCTTTGGATATTGACAACCCTAGTCCGCTGGATCTGCTGTTGACATCCGTTTTCCTGAACCTGCTGGACAGGCTGGAAGGATCCAGGGGCTGCTTTGCCCCTGCATTGGAGATCTCGAGCCGCCCCGGGAGAAAGGCTATCTCCACTATGCTGCCCCTCTCCCCGTGCAGCAAGGCATTCTTCAGAAGATTGGACAGCAGGATGGTGGCCAGGTCCCTATTCATCTGCTGCTGCAGGACCGGGCCCTCTGTGATCTCCAGCTGCATCTCCCGGTGCTGGGCCAGGTCTTCGAATTCCTTCACCAGCTCCTTCGCCAGCTCATTGAAGTTCACCATTTCCATCTCGGGAAACTGAAGGTTCTCGATCTTGGAAAGCAGCAGCAGCGACCTGTTGAAACGGGTAAGCCGCTCCAGGCTCTCTATCACGCTGCCCACCACCTCGATCTGCCGGTCGCTCAGCTCGTTGTTCTCCACCAGCAGCTCCAGCTTATTGATGCTTATCGCCAGCGGCGTCTGCAGCTCGTGGGAGGTGTTTTCGATGAACTGTTTCTGGTCATTATAGGTATCTACGGTCTTGCGCAACATTTTCTCTATCTGTGTATTCAGCAGCTGGAATTCAGAGATCCTGGTGGGTTCGGTTTTCACCTGCACGTCTTTCTCCAGACTGAAAGCCCCCAGCTGTGCCAGCAGCCTGTAGAAGGGTTTCCAGATCTTCCGGTGCAGCAGCCCATTGAGGAGGATGATACTTAGAATAAGACCGAAATAAAGCCATAGCAGGGCGAAAAACAGCTCCTTCACCAGGTCGTCCTCCTCGACCATCGAAGAGACCACCATCAGCCGATAATACCTTGCGTCCTGTTCGAAAACACTTTCCAGCAGCCGTACCGGCTCATAATCCCGTTCATTCTGCATGAACATCAGGGTGTCCCGGTAGGAATCGGTGAATCCCAGGGCCTGTTCCTTCGGGATCTCTTCCACCTCGAAACCATTCTCCTGAAAGGACAGTTCCAGTAGCCCTGGGTCCTGGCGGATCTTCTGAAATACCAGGATCTTCTGATTTTCGAGTCCGTCGTCCAGGCTGTCGTAGATCTCGTCGAGCATTTCGAAATAAAAGATCACCGCCCAGAGGCTGAGCAGCAGCAGGAGGATGGCCGAGAAGATAAGGGTGGTGTAGTTGAGCAGCTTCATAGGCGCAGTAGCTTATATCCTATCCCGTAAACCGCCTTGACCTCTATTTCAGCCCCGCTGCTGCTCAGCTTCTTCCGCAGGTTCTTGATCTGGGAATAGATGAACTCGAAGCTGTCGGCCTGGTCAATATGATCCCCCCACACGTGTTCCGCCAGGGCAGAGCGGCTCACCAGCCTGCCTTCGTTGGTACACAGGTACAGCAGCACATCAAACTCCTTGCGGTTCAGCTCCATCTCCTTTCCGTCTACCAGTACGCTGTGGGCCTCGGGGTCGATCTCCACGTTCGCGATGCTCAGGGTCCTGGAGCCGTCGAACTTCTTCCTGCGAAGCACTGCTTTCACCCGGGCATTGAGTTCGGCGGTATGGAAGGGCTTGGGCAGGTAATCGTCGGCCCCCAGGTCCAGCCCTTTGATCTTGTCGTCGAGGGAATCCTTGGCAGAAACCACGATCACCCCATCCTGAAAGCCGTTCTTCTTGATCTCCTCCAGCAGTGCCAGTCCGTTCCCATCGGGCAGCCCTATATCCAGCAGGATGCAGTCGTAGCGATACACCCCCAGCTTGGATACCGCCTGCTGAAAACTGGCTGCAGTCTCCACCACGTAGTTCTCCATTTCCAGGGTCTGCCGCATATTCTGCAGCATCTCTTTCTCGTCTTCTATTATGAGGATCTTCATTCCGGACTTTTGATGTAAAAATATAAGCCAATTCTGTAAACAATTGGGCAGGTTTTCAGAAAAATAAAAAGGCTTCCCATTTTGTTACAGAATTGGGTTGGTACTTTGTCTGGAATTAAAAAACGTAAAAAATATGAAAACGAAAATTTTTGCTTTAGGGACTGCTCTGTTGATGGGCGGTGCTGTAATGGCACAGAATTCACAGGAGGCAAAGCTTCCGCAGAAGGCTCAGGATTTTATAGGAAAGCATTACGCTGCTGCCAAAGTGGTGGGGGTAGAGAAGGATAACAGCTGGGAATTCTGGGATAATGACGATCTGTATGAGGTACATCTCTCCAATGGGGTGAGCATTGACTTCGACAAAGAAGGGACTCCTACCGAGATCTCGACCCCGCAGGGGAGTTCGGTTCCTGCAGAAGCTGTTCCGGCAGCAATCACAGCCTACGTGAACAGCAACCTGGAAGGGCTGGCGATCGTTTCCTGGGGGAAAGATGACAAGCACCAGGAGATCGAACTCGCCAATGGCAGGGAGTTTGAATTTGACAGCAATGGGAAGTTCCTGAGAGAGGAGTTTTAAGCAGGTTTGTTTGAAGTTTTGGGAAAAGGCCCCGGGGACAGTTGTTCCCGGGGCTTTTATAATTCATTCTGCAGAGTTTCCATAGCTGCTGTAGAGACGGGTTGCCACCCGTCTCACGTATGAGTGAGAAACCGGCATTTACCCAATTTAACTCAATCATTCCCAAGTCTTTCCAGATTCAGCCTCTATCTTTACCATATTAGATTACAGATATCCAATGAAACGCATCATTTTTCCATTACTGCTGGCCCTGCTGGTTTCCTGCGATGAAGATGACAATGTAAATACCAGTATCCCATCGCTGGTGCTGAATTCCTTCCATCAGGAGTTCCCGCAGGCGCTGGAGGTAGGATGGCAGCAGCGGGACTCCCTGTACCAGGTGGATTATGAGCTGGCGGGTGAAGATAACAGCGCCCTGATCAATGCCGAAGGCGAGGTCATTGGCACCAAACGGGAGATCGCATTACGGGAGATCCCGGGTGAGGTGCTGAAAGGCCTGAACCGGAACTTTGACAAGGCCCATTTTGATGAACCTGAGCGGGTGGAATTCAATGGAGAGACCTTCTATCAGCTGGAAGTGGAAAAACTGCTTTTTGACAAGAAGATCGTTCTGGATCGTTCAGGAAAAATAAACACTAACCTCCCTTACTGGGAATAAAACCGACAGGCATGAAAAAGATAGTAAGCGGGAGCCTGGTCATTATACTAAGTCTGGTGACCTTTCTGCTCCTTTATTCGTTTGAGAAAGATGACTTAAGATTTAGCAATACTTCGGAAAGCTTGACCGTGCTGCACAAATGGGAACTGCCCGAGCAGCTGAAGGAGGTTTCGGCCATTGATTGGCTGGGGAATGACAAGATAGCCGCAGTGCAGGATGAGGAGGGGATCATCTTCATCTTTGACCTGAAGAAGGAGGCGATCGAAAAACAGATAAGGTTCGGCCAGGGAGGGGACTACGAAGGCCTGCGGATCTCAGATAACACCGCCTACGTCCTTAGAAGTGACGGGACCATCTTCGAGGTAAAGGATTTTCGATCTGCCAGTCCCAATACCACTCCCATAAAGACTCCGTTGACAAAGATCAAGGGTATAGATATAGAGGGCCTCGAATGGGATGAGGCCGGGAACAGGCTTCTGCTGGGGGTCAAGGAAGACAAGCAGAAGAAGGATGTCCGCAGTGTCTATTCGCTGGACCTGGGTAACCGGAAGCTGGATATGCAGCCGGTACTGGAGATAAAAACAGCAGATCCCGTGTTCGAAAATGGGAAGTTCAATCCTTCTGAGATCGCAATCCATCCCAAAACCGGGGAGTATTACATCCTGGACGCAAGGAATTACCAGCTGCTGGTCACCGATGCGGATGGGGAATCCAAGCAGCTGCACCACTTGTCTGAAAAGCAGTTTGCCAAGGCAGAAGGCCTTAGCTTCACGCCCAAGGGCACCTTATATATTTCGAATGAAGCAGAAGATGGCCCTGCCAATATACTGCAGGTTGAGCTGAAATAAGCTGTATTGGCCTGCTTTTGAATTATTTTCGGCTACAGGTTTCCTGGTCGGTAAAGCGTTAAGCTTGTCTTAATAAAAGCCAGTTTCTTTACTTAAAGCAATATTTTTGCGGGTTATCAGCCTAACCTGGGCTGGCATCCGGCAGGTCCCTCTTACAGGGTCCTGTTCTTCCATTATGAGGAAGCGGAAAAATTGTAAATTTATGAAGATCAGCTCCCAATACCAGGACACCAGCGGGAAAATCAACAGGATCCCACATCTGGATCTCTCCAAGGTAATCAACGATTCCCCCATAGCATTTTACGCTACGGACGCCGAAGGCAGGATCATCTTCTATAACCGGGCAGCAGTGGAGCTGTGGGGCAGGACTCCCGATCTGGAAACGGAAAGATGGTGCGGGTCCTGGAAGCTGTTCTTCCAGGACGGCAGGCCCATGGAACTGCACCAGAGTCCGATGGCACGGGCCATCCAGAAGGGGGAGGCAATGCCCAATCAGCGTTTAACGATTCAGCGGCCCGACCTGAGCTTCCGGGAGCTGATGGTATTCCCGCAGCCCATCTTCGATGACGCCGGCAATCTTCAGGGCGCACACAACACCCTGGTGGACGTTACCGAGCAGAAGAATAACGAGGTGAAGAGGGCTACCCTCTCCTCCATCGTGGAATCTTCGGAAGATGCGATCATCAGTAAGGATCTCGACGGGATCATCACGAGCTGGAATGCAGGTGCGGAACGCATTCTGAAATATTCAGAAGCCGAGATCCTGGGAAAGTCCATAGACATCCTCATTCCCGAAGACCGACGGGATGATGAAACCATCATTATGGAAACTGTGAGAAAGGGCCAGCGGGTAGACCATTTTGAGACCGTGCGCCTCGATAAGTACGGCAATGAGGTCCCGCTCTCCCTGACCATTTCCCCCGTGAAGGATAGCCGGGGCAGGATCATTGGGG
Organism: uncultured Salinimicrobium sp.; assembly: GCA_965653085.1. Taxonomy (GTDB): domain Bacteria; phylum Bacteroidota; class Bacteroidia; order Flavobacteriales; family Flavobacteriaceae; genus Salinimicrobium. Next base: position 205 of record CBFGYW010000034.1, on the reverse strand, counting down.
CATCAAAGGTGGCCCGTGATATTTCGGAACGGCTGCAGGGAGAGGAGAAGGATGCCATCCTTTCGGCCATTGTAGAGTCTTCAGATGATGCTATCATAAGTAAGGACCTCAACGGGAACATAATGAGCTGGAACCGGGGGGCAGAGCAGATATTCGGATATAAGGAGGAGGAGGTGCTGGGAAAGCATATCACCATCCTTATTCC
>CBFGYW010000033.1:0-10890 GCA_965653085.1 uncultured Salinimicrobium sp. | reverse complement strand
TAAAAAATAAGTCCGGCGACGAGATATATTTTCTCCCCTATGGAAGCCCATGCACCTGCAGCCTGTATTTAAAGGTGCTCCATATTACGGGAACCATGTGGCTGCCGATGCTTTTGAAGAAGGTCTGTGCCTGCCATCGGGTTCAAATTTAGGTCAGGAGGAAAAAGATCGTATAGCTGCTGCTATTAAAGATTTTTTTAATTTAGATAAGTGATAAATGCCAGAATTAAGATCATAGCTCATGGCTAAGAGACTATTTTACGCCATAAAACATATTTTGTCCCAGGAGAACCGGCTTGATATTCGAAACATCAAATACCTTCCCCGTTGGGCAATTCTAGGTATAGATATTGCAATTATCTGTCTGGCTGCCATGCTCACGGTCCTGGCTCTTAGAGACCTGACAGATAGATTCTATACTCTCTTCTCGATGCCCGAAAGAATGGGTATGGTGATTGTCGTAAATATTGTCTTTTTCTTCATATTCCGAACTTATGCAGGCCTGATCAGGCACTCATCCCTACTTGATGCCCTTAAACTTTTACTGGCATGTTTCAGTACCTTCCTGACGCTTATCTTTATCAATTATGCAACCTATGCTTTTATAGGTGAGAAAATATATCTCGTCGCCGGACTTATTTTTTATTTCCTTTTCTCCTTCTCCCTGTTATTCCTGTTCCGACTTTTTGTAAAGCAGGTCTATGATTATTTTAAGACCACTCAGAAGAACGAGAAGTTACAGAAAGCCGTGATCTTTGGTGCCGATGAAAATGCCATTTCAATTGCAGGTGCTCTTGAAATAGAACATCCTAAAAGGTTTAATATCAGAGGTTTTGTCACCAATGACAGTACCAGGAGAAATATCAGGATTTTAGGTAAACCGGTAATCTATAATGGCTTGAAGATGAGTGAGGAAGTAAAGGCTTTCGGGGCTTCAGCCATAATCTTGTCTGAACATACTCTCACTGCTGAGGAAAAATTTTCTCTTGTCGAAGATTGCCTTGAACACGACATACAGGTATATAATGCTCCTATAGTTTCCTCTTATGAGGATGAAAAGGCTGTATCTCAGAAGGTGAAGAGCCTTCAGATAGAAGATCTTCTGGACCGGGAACCTATATTACTTAATAAAGAAAACAAAAGGCAACAGCTCTCCGGCAAAACCATTCTTGTAACTGGAGGTGCCGGATCCATCGGAAGTGAAATCGTAAGGCAGGTAGCAGAGTACGAACCTAAATTGCTCTTAATCCTGGACCAGGCTGAAACTCCGCTTCACAACATCCAGCTGGAAATTCAGGCCAAGTTTCCAAGCCTTAATTTCAAATGTATTATCTGCGACGTAGGGAATAAGGAACGTCTTAATTTATTATTCAAGAAATCTCCGGTCGATGTTATTTACCACGCTGCTGCCTATAAACATGTTCCTTTAATGGAAGAAAATCCACATGAAGCTGTTTTCGTAAATATAGCAGGAACAAAAAATCTGGCTGATCTGGCTGTTGAGTATAAAGTTGGGCATTTTGTTATGGTTTCTACTGACAAGGCGGTTAATCCAAGTAGTGTAATGGGTGCGTCTAAAAGGGCTGCAGAAAAATATGTGCAGTCTCTTTTCCAGGACAAGGCAAAGACCGATTCAGAAACTACTAAATTTATTACAACCCGGTTCGGAAATGTCCTTGGAAGTAACGGCTCTGTAGTTCCTCTATTCAGGAAGCAGATAGAAAAAGGTGGCCCAGTAACCATAACCCATCCGGATATTATAAGGTATTTTATGACCATCCCTGAAGCCTGCCAGCTTGTTCTGGAAGCGGGGGCTATGGGAAGAGGAGGGGAGATTTTTATTTTTGATATGGGGGAACCGGTAAAGATCATGGACCTTGCGATCAAAATGATAAAGCTTGCCGGCTTTACTCCGCATAAACATATAGATATAAGGATAACCGGATTAAGGCCGGGAGAAAAACTTTATGAAGAACTTTTAAGTGATAATTGCAGAACCCTGCCCACGCATCATAAAAAGATTATGATAGCACAGGACGCTGTAGGTAACTATGACGAAATTAACCTTGCCATAGAAAAAATTATCAGCTCTGCCACTAAATTTAAAAGTCATAAGGTGGTATCAAAACTTAAGGAACTTGTTCCAGAATACAAGAGCAATAATTCTACCTTTGAAAAATTGGATCAAAAAGATCCTATTCCATTACATCCACGACCCACTGTTGTCTATAAAAAATAATTTGTGTTTAAAATAACATCGATCTAACCCCCAAAAATGAGGAAATACATATTAATATTTTCGACCATTCTGTTTTTATCCAGCTGCTCTACTAAAAAGGAAATTCTATATTTTCAGGATATTGAAAAAATAGAGAATTTCGAAGCTATTGAGCAGTTTGAACCGAAAATTGAGGTAAACGATGTTCTAAGGATCAAGGTGTCTTCCCTTAATGAGGAAGTAGTGGAGCCCTTTAAAATGGATTTAGAGAATCAGTCTGGTGGTGGAAGTGGAGGCAATAATGCAGTTCTTAATGGATATCTGGTTGACGCAGAGGGAAACATCCAGTTTCCTGTCCTGGGAACGGTGTCTGTAAAAGATAAGACCAGAGGGGAATTGGAAGAGCACCTGACCACAATGATCCGTGATTATGTTACAGATGCAGTGGTTCAGGTACGTATAGTGAATTTTAAAGTCACTGTATTGGGTGAAGTGGGAAGTCAGGGGGTAGTGCAGGTACCTGATGAAAGGGTTAGTATGCCCGAATTGATTGCAATGTCTGGTGGAATCACTTATAACGGGAAGAGAAACAACATTCTGGTAATTAGAGATGACAATGGAAAGAAAGTCTATGGCAGGGTAGATATGACTAGTGCAGATATCTTCGAAAATCCATACTACTATCTGAAACAAAATGATATAGTTTACGTTGAACCTACTTACCGACAGGTGAAATCGGCAGGGTTTATTACCAACTACACCGGATTCTTTTCCCTGATTACCTCTATTGCCGGCTTAATTTTCATCTTTACCCGTTAAACCCGAACATGGAAGAATTACAGGAGTTTTCAGAAAAGGAAGAATCAAATTTCGACTTAAAAGCCGAAATATATAAATATCTGACACATTGGAAATGGCTGGTCTTTGGAAGTTTGCTGGGACTTGCAATTGCTTTCCTTTATAACCGTTATACAATTCCCGAATATATCACCGGGGCTTCCATGATGATTCTTCAGGAAGATCAAAGAGTTGCCAGTGCGCTTCCTTCCGGTGGTTCCTCCATCCTTGCTTTTGACAATTCTACTTTGGATAACCAAATCGAGACCCTGCGATCAAAAAGACTGGTAGAAAATGTGGTGGACGAACTTGATCTTAATGTTTCTTATTTTAATGAGGGTAATGTCATTGCAATTGAAGCTTACAAAAACTCAGCTGTAGTAATTCAGTTTATTAGTCCCGACTCTTTAGTACATGAAAGTTCACTGAATTTCCTGGTTACCCCTGAGTCTGAAACGGAGTATCAGCTGGACGTGGAAGAGTCAGATTTTTCAGCAAGTTATAAGTTTGGCGAAATTGTAAGTCTGGGAGGTTTAGAATTCACCATTTTACCGCGAAAAAAGAATTTTGAGAATTATGTAACCACCAATATTGTTGTTCAACCTCTGCGTTCGGTCGCGAATGATTTTATTTCCCGGATGGAAATTACTCCCAAAGGCAAGGCCCAGGACATTCTTTCCCTTGAAGTTACCGGTGCTGTTCCAGAAAAATCTCAGGATTTCCTCAATGCCCTGATGTATCATTTCAATATGGATGGAATGGCAGATAAGCGACAGGTTGCGGAAAACACCGCTGATTTCATTCAAACCAGATTGGAAATTATTTCTGAAGAACTGGATTCAGTGGAAGGGGGGATAGCTGATTTTAAGAGGGAAAATCAGATTATGGATGTCAGTTCAAGCGCAGGAGAGTATATGGCTAAATCTTCCATGGCTGAGCAGAAGATTTTTGATATTGAAATCCAGAAGAAGATAATAATGTCAGTTCGCGAAGCCTTAACCTCTTCTGAACCCTATCGTCTATTACCTGCAAATATGGGGGTCGCTGATGGTGGTATTTCTGGCCTCATCAGCAATTACAATATGCTGGTTCTGGAAAGGAATGCTTACCTAAAGACTTCTACTGAAATTAACCCTGTAGTAGAGGCTATCACTGAGGAACTGGACAGTCTAAAGAAGAATCTACTTGATAATATTGCCAGCACGATCAATTCGCTTAATATAGAAATAGCTGAATTGCAGCAACTTGATTCAAGCGCCGAAGGCCAGTTCAGCACCTTCCCAGGTCTTGAAAAAGGGATTAGGAGTATTGAGCGCCAACAGCAAATAAAAGAACAGCTATATCTTTTCCTTTTGCAAAGAAGAGAGGAGTCAGCAATCTCTTTTGCCGCTACATCTCCCGTGGCAAAGGTTATAGATCCTGCCTTTACCAGTAATGTTCCGGTAGATCCCAAACCATGGCTGATCCTAATCGGAGGCTTCGCAATTGGCCTTCTTCTTCCTTTATTGGTAATTTTCGTTATCAATTTTCTGGATACGAAAGTCCACCACAAAGGAGATCTTAATCCGTTGATCAAGAACGTCCCATTCCTGGGCGAGATTCCCAGGGTTACTGCTGAAGACAATGCAGTTATTCAAATAAACGACAGATCTCCCCTGGCGGAATCTTTCCGTATCTTAAGAACCAACCTTGCTTACCTGGTTCAGTCCAGAAATAAGGAAAAAGGAGAAGTGATATTCGTGACTTCCACCATTAAGGGGGAAGGGAAAACTTTCGTTTCCTTTAATATGGCTCGTACCCTGGCCAGTACCAATAAAAAGGTTTTACTGGTCGGAGCTGATATTCGTAACCCGAAACTGCATAAATATTCCGGCGAACCTTTGGAAACAAAAGGTCTTTCCGACTTCCTTTACGATTACGATACCACTCCTGAAGAAATTGTCAATTTATCTGAGGAAGGGGATATCCAGATGGATATAATCTATTCCGGGGCGATTCCTCCAAACCCTGCTGAGCTCTTCATGAATGACAGGATGAAGATACTTCTTGATGATAAGGTGAAAAAATACGACTTTGTGATCGTCGATACCGCGCCTACAATGATCGTTACAGACACCCTGCTTATAAGCCCTCTTGCCGACACTACCCTTTATGTGGTAAGGGCAGGGTTTACCGAAAAGAAACTGCTTGATTTCCCTAAAGAACTAAAACAGCAGGGGAAACTGAAGGGGCTTGCTATGATCCTCAACGATGTGGATTATTCCAAATTCTCCTATGGGGCCAAATACGGATATGCTTATGGATACGGCTATGGCTATGGCACCGACAAGGAAAAGAAATCTTTCTTTAGAAATCCCTTTAAGAAATAATCTCAGGGTTTCAGGTAAACCTGAAGGAGTCAGCTGTTTTTTCTATCAGAAAAAGTAGCTGCTTCCTGAGATCCTGGGATATCCTGGAATCTATGATTTTATCCAGATGTCTCATCTGATGCGTATCTGTACCAATAAAATCATACTGGTTTTTCTCAAGCAGCTTCAAAGCTGTCTCCTGAATATGCCTCCCATAATGACCAGTGATGGAGAGCAGGTTCAGCTGAAAACTACAGCCGCGATTCCTGAGTTCATCATATTTGGCCAGGTCCCGGGAATGATAAAAAGCATATCTTTCGGGGTGGGCTAAAAGAGGCTTATAAGCTCTTGTCTGCAGCTGAAACAGGATTTCATTCAGGTTGATCGGAGCCTGGAAATACGACATCTCTACGAGAACATAATTATCAGCCAGAGTCAGCAGCTTCCCCTTTTCCATTAGTTCCAGAAAAGAATGGTCCATCATATATTCGGCCGCTGCCCTCACCTTAACTTCAGCCATTCCTTCCTCCTTCAGCTTTTCCTTCAGTAGCTCAAGGACAGCATTTATGGTTTCAGGAGTATTGGGGTAATAATCATTCATAATATGCGGAGTTGCAATAAACTGGGTTACTCCCATTTCTCCAAATTTCCTTATAAGACCAATGGAATCTTCCACCGTAGCAGCCCCATCGTCAATCCCCGGAAGGATATGGTTATGTATATCAACCATCCCTGCCAATTGGTCCTTCAAATAAAGTTTCTTCTTAAACAGTGAAAACATCGGGAAAATATTATAGGTGCCAAATTACGGATTTTATTCAACCTGCCTTTATTATTCCCGCAACTATGCTATTTTTACTTCTGAAAAATACGCCTCCCAAAAATGAAAAAATTACCTCTTGCTCTTCTGTTCCTGATTTCAACCCTTCAGGCACAGGATTTGGATTTTATCGGAACGGTGAACCTTCAGGGAATAATGTCTTCGGAATCTCAGTCTCCCTTCTGGTTTCACAGCAACAAAAGAGGAAGGATCGACGAGAAAACTTCCTTTGCCGGCTGGGCCAATGTGGCAGCAACCTATAATTTTAATCCGAAAGCCTTTGTAGAGGTGGGTGCGGGTGCCTTATATCACAATGGCTACACCGATAAGGTGCAGGCTGATGAATATTTCCTGACCTTCCAGTACGACTGGTTCACTGCCACTGTAGGCAGAAAACAACGGGCAGAACTACACCAGGGATTAAGCGCCACTAACGAAACCATGCAGTGGTCCCTCAATGCCAGACCGATGCCTGGTATACGTTTTTCAACCACCCGGCCAGTAATGCTCTGGAAAACTGCGGGAGTGGGCTTTAAAGCAAGTCTGGAGGAGTATCTTATGGATGATGAACGATATATAGATGATGCGAGGGTCCATCATAAAAGTTTCCACCTGGTTTTCAACAAGATCAGAAACACAGAAATCTCTCTCGGGATTAGACATTTTGTCCAATGGGCAGGTACTTCTGAAGAGTTCGGCGAGCTTCCCGGAGGTTTTGATGATTACCTGAGGGTGGTAACGGGGAAAGGAATTGGCGGAAGTGCTGGAGACGGTGTTTCGGAGCAGGAGATAAACGGCCTTGGGAATCACCTTGGCAGCTATGAAGTAGAGTTAAGGACATCAATTCAGAATTACAATGTGGAAATAATATGGAACCACATTTTTGAAGACGGTTCCGGAAGCCATTTGAAAAATACCCCAGATGGAAGGTACGGGGTCTATATCTCCGATACCCGTGAGGGTCAGCTGGTGGATGCACTGATGTATGAATTTTACTATACTAAAGATCAGAGTCAAGGCAGCTTGACTTCTGATGGTACCGATAACTACTTTAACAACAATCTCTACCGCTCTGGCTGGACCTATGAGAGCAGAGTCCTGGGAGTCCCGTTCTTTACGCTTAACGAGAACAGGTTCAGGATTGGCAATAACCGTTTTATTGTACATCATCTCGGACTCACAGGAAACTTCACCGAGAACCTGCCTTATAAGATTCTGACGAGCTACCGGAAGAACTATGGCGGGAAGGGTTCTGGTTATGCCGAGACTCAGAATATTCTGTCTTCATATATAGATGTGAAAGTATGGCAGGCTTATGTAGATTTCAATATTCAGGCTGGTGCTGATTTTTCCTCAGATGCCTCTCCAAATTATGGATTTGGTCTCCTTCTGAGCAAAAATCTGTTCTAATCTCAAGGGCTGGAAGTACAGATTATCTTCGACTACCTTTTCCCCATCACCCTGAGCTTGTCGAATGGCTGCACGGGCACCGGGGCTTCGACAGGCTCAGCCTGACAGATTTATCTCAAAAATCCACTCCTTTACTCGTCCTTGAAAAGAATATGATAACTCAGGGCCATCCCCCCAACAGCAGCCAGCATAAAGAAAATAATAGCTAACCCCGGATACCCGAAGATGGTAAAAGGGGACGGGACACTCATCAGCATTGCGGCTCCAATTATGGTTGCAGCTATGATGAGGCCCAGGGTGATTCTGTTTGCTACCTTTTGAAATCCATCAGTAAATCTCTTCTCATCCAAGGCATCCACCTTCAGTTTGAATTCATTTTCTGCCAGGTTATCGAGGATCTTGTTGGCCCTCTCCGGAAAATGCTCTACCAGCTTTTTCGATTCCAGAAGCACAGCAAAGGCATCTTCAGGTGCCAGTTCCTTCCGCATCCTGTTTTCCATCAGTTTCGCCACGTGCCTTCTCACCGCCTCCCGCAGGTCGTAATCCGGAGCAAGATTTGCAATGATCTGGTCCATATTCAGCAGGATCTTTCCAAGAATATTTACCTCAACAGGTAGATGTATCCCATTCATGGCAGCATTGCGGTTCATCTGGACCAGCAGTCTTCCCGTCTGCATATCCCGGGCGGTACTGTTCCTGCTGTCAACCACCATATCATTGATATTCTTTCTGAAGTCCTTAATTGTTACATCCTCAGCCTTTTCACTCATCTCCAGCAGGATGTCTGAAATCTCTTCCCCGTTATTCTTGCTGATCCCAATAAGCAGCCGAAGCAGATAATCCTGCATTTTTTTTTGTGAACTGCGCCACCATCCCCAGATCGATAAGCGCAATTTTATTATTCTCCATCAGGTGAATATTCCCCGGATGTGGATCGGCATGCACAAATCCATCTATGACTATCTGTTTTAAGTAACCTTCAACAAGTTCGTCCACAAGGGCGGTGTGATCCTCTTCAATTTTCCGCAATGGCGATACCTTTGTGACCTTCTGCCCCTTCACGTATTCCATCGTCAAAACCTTGGAGGTGGTGTAATCCGGAATGGGTTGTGGAACCACCAGTCGTCGATAGGTTTTGAGATTGGTGCCCAGGGTTACGAGGTTCTCTGCCTCCCTCAGATAATCGAGTTCGTGCAGCATTATTCTTCTTAATTCCGAAAGTACATCATCAAAAGCATAGCGCTTGGCTACATCCGAATGCTTCACGGCCATCCTGGCCACCTCTTCAAGGGTATCCAGGTCATCCAGGAATTTTTTGCGAATCCCTGGCCGTTGTACCTTGACTGCAACTTTCTTTCCTGATCTCAGCTCTGCTATATGCACCTGCCCAATTGAGGCACTCGCCAACGGCTCCTCATCAAAGAAGTGGAAGGCTTTGGAGATCCTGTTCCCGATTTCCCCTTCCACGAGCTCCCTCACTTCCTCATACGGAATAGTTGGCAGGTCATCCTGAAGTGAACTCAGGGCCTCGAGATATGAATCCGGCAACAGATCAGGCCGTGTTGAAAGTAACTGCCCCAGCTTGATATAAGTCGGACCCATCTGCTTCAGGTCATTGACCAGCTCTTCAGGGGATTGATCAAAATCCGATTCTTCCGTCGCACTCTCCTCATCCATGGCATTCGAAGCCGTCTGGTGAAGCAGGTCGCTGTTCCAGTACTTCAGCATGAATTTCAGAAACTTCTGGTAGCGCACAAGATTTTCAGGTACAATTGACATATGGGGTTGATTTTTATTAGGCTTTGGAACCTACTTTTCCTTCTAAGTTAAATAATAATAATCTAAGCTTTAACATTCTCCTGCACATTATAGAATATTTTAAGAGAGAGAGTTAAGAAAAGCAAAACGTCTTAAAATGAAAAACCCCACAAGGAGCATTGTAGGGTTTTTCTCTGAAGGAATTCAGTTAGTATTTCGCAGGCTCCCCCTCCTTCGGAAGACTGTTCAGGATGAACTCCCTTATATCATCATTGGCATTTTTCAGATCCTCACTTCTCAAATACATCATATGTCCGCTCCTGTAGCCCTTGAAGCTCAGCCTGTCTTGAAGCTTGCCGCTTGGGTCAAGCTGCCACATAGAGTATTTAGCGTTGAAATAGGTCGTGCCTCCGTCGAAGTATCCACTCTGAATCAGCACATTCAGGTTCGGATTCTGGGCCATGGCCTGTCTAAGATTCTCTCCAGTGTTGTCACGGCTCCTGTCCCAGGGATGCACCGGGCCGAACATATAATACGTCAGGTCCGTCTCAAAATTAAGGTCGTTCCTCAGGTAGTGGTTTATAGCGGGGGTGAAGGAATGCAACCAGGAGGTAAGTTCCGCACTGTAATCGGGATATTCTCCTGCTACCTTGCGGTCCACCCCAAGATACCGTGAATCCAGCCTGCCAATGGTATAACCGTCTTCCCGTAACAGTTCCTTCCAGAAATAGCCGAACGGCACCTCCAGGTTGTGCTGAAGGATGACTTCCTCAGGTAAACCTGAATAATAAGCCATTTTCGAGACGATTTCCTGCCGTTTCTCTGAATTTAGGTAACCACCCATAGCCAGGGCAGGAAGAAGCTCATTTATCGCGTATTTTTCCACCTCCGGAAGTACCTCGTCCAGATCCTTGTTCTGTAGTTCTGCGGGCAGGGCTTTGTGGTACCAGGCAGCAGCAGCAAAATAGGGGAGTCTATTGGCTACTTCCACAGGCCCGTCTCGTTCTATTCCAATTTCTGTGGGAGAAACCAGGATAACTCCGTTCAGGTACATCCACTGGCTGTTCTGCAATTCCAGAGCCAGCCCCGAAACCCTGGTGGTCCCGTAACTTTCGCCTATCAGGTACTTCGGCGATAACCATCTGTCGTTTCTGGTGACAAAGGTATTCAGCCATTTTCCAAGGTATTCGATATCGGCATTCACTCCGAAAAACTGGTCCCGATCCCTCTTTTTCTCTCCTTCAGGCTCTATAATTCTTGAAAAGGCCGTGTTCACAGGATTGACATAAACAATATCTGCCACGTCCAGAATAGAATACGGATTCTCCTTCACCCCGTATGGCTGAAGAGGATACCCCTCATCATCAATTTTCAGGACCCTTGGGCCGGTATAAGCGATGTGCATCCATACGGAAGCGGATCCCGGGCCACCATTGAAGGAGACTACAAGGGGCCGCTTCGAAAGATCTGAGATCCCAGTCCTTTTGTAATACGTGTAG
>CBFGYW010000032.1:0-10940 GCA_965653085.1 uncultured Salinimicrobium sp. | reverse complement strand
GCATTGCGAAGGAATCCTTGCCATAGGTGCTCTGAATGCGTTTAATTTCATTTACGGTCCTGCTCATGGCTGTTTCCCAGTCGATGGGTTCATAGCCTTTACCTTCAACCCTCTGGATGGGAGACATCAGCCTGTCGGGATGGTTGTTTTGCATATAGCGCATCACCCCTTTAGGGCAGAGCCGCCCCTCGTTGAAGGGAAACTCCATCCAGGGCTCGAATCCCGCGATCTTGTTATCCTTCACCTTCAGCTGGATCCCACATTGCATCCCGCAGTAGCAGCAGTGCGTCTTTACCAGCTTATCCGGCTCGTGGGTTCCGTGGAAACCACTCTGGGGAACATAGGCTTTGTTCGGCCCGTATTGTTCTATGATTTTATCAATGGATGTAGGAAGTTTTGCCATTCCGTTTTATCTGTTTTATCCGAAAAATTTACCAGATTCCTTTCTTGCCCTGAAATGTGCCATCGCCAGCCTGGAGCGTTTGCCCTCCGGACTCAGGTCCAGATGACTTCCGCCGTCGGCGAGCTCGTAGTCGAATCCCAGGTCTTTGGTCACTTTCTTAAGGTCGTCTATATGAAGCTGGGTGGCAAATTCTTCAGTGGTGTGAGGGCATCTTGCCAGTCCGCGCCGCTTGCCTTCGTGCATGTAAAGGTTGGCCCCCAGCTGGGCAAGCCGCTGGAAAATATGGAAGAACTTCCCAAAGGGCAGCCACACCAGGAACAGGATCACTGTGATGGCGTGGATCACTGCCATGAACTGATAGGTCTTCCCCTGAAGGAAGGTATAGTCGTATGAGATTCCCAGTCCCGTTACTGAAATCGCTATCAGCAGGATCAGCGGCAGCCAGTCATTCTGAAAGGTCTGCGTAGCGATAAGCCCTCCGTCGGTCATCCTGCGCTTCAACATTATGACGGCCCCGATGGTTACCAGTACTGAAGACCATACAAGCCCGTGGAAAGCTATGAAGGCAAGGGTGGAACCCAGCTGAAAGGAACCCGCTTCAAATCCAAAAAGCATCGCGTAATACGTAGTGTCATCTCCGGGTTTCAGGACAAAATGGATCCAGCCGAAGGTAAGGGGAATGGTTATTAAAAATGCCAGCACACAACCCGTGGCCAGCATAAAATGGGCGAACCAGCGCTTTTTGCTTCGGTGCCCTATGAACCTTTGTAGCATGATATTCCGAACAAAAAGGCGGATGGATCTCCATAAATAGGTGAAGAAATCCCTGCTGAAGAGAAACTGCATGCTGCGTCTCCAGTAGAGCCTGGTAGGCGGCCGCTGCAGCCACACAGAATAACGATAGGCAATTCCGAAGATCGCAAAAACGGTTCCTATGAGATAGGCCACGAGGGCCGGATCGAAATTCTGAAGGTTCCTGGAGCCCACCAGGACCAGGATCACCGTCAGCACGGCTGCGATGGTGGCCTTGATGAGGGCGGTGCGGTTTAAAGTCTTGAAAAGTCTGTACATCCCAAATCTTTTAAAGAATCCGTATAAATATAGGAGATTTTACGGGAGGGAGCAAAAGGGATTTCTTAATGTATTCTAAAATTCCGTGAGAAGCTGCAAGCTTTTAAGTTTCGGAATGGAGATCTCAGGATTCCGACTTACTGAAAATCGATGCCAGCTGCCTCACAAAACCTATCATCACCGCTATCCAGGTGAAAAGGGCCACGTAGATAAACACCTCCGGAATAAACTTCAGAAACTCTATCTGCAGGGCTTCGCTCAGCCTGAAGGTACATACGGTATACATCCCCAGCGGAAAAACCATCCCCCAGTAGCTTGGGTCGTATCCTTTGGGAGAGGTAGGCACCGGAAACTTTTTGATGAGATGCCGCCACGCCCCCAGGATTATCAATAATGGGATCCACCAGGTGCCCGCAGCCCAGAAGAAGAGGGTGAAGCCCTTCAGGAAGGGCAGCAGCTCCACGATGAAATTGTAATCTTCGGTGTGAAGTATCAGCAGCGACCCCGCCAAAGTGGTAATTGCCGTAGCGCCCATATTAATCCAGTACGGGGCCCCCAGCTCGCTGGCATGAAGGGAGAAGAAGGAGATCCGGTAAATGATAAGAGACATGATGTAGAGGTAGAAGATGCAGCCCAGCAGGAACAGGCAGAGGGCCAGGAAGAGAAACAGGTAGGCGTTCTTTCCGAAGTCATCTGAGATGAAGGAGATCAGCACCGAAAGCGCCTGAATTGCCACGATGATAACCAGCCAAGTGCCATTGATCCCTTCGTTCAGGGATTTTTTATCTTCAGTAGTGGTAATGTTGAAGAAGAACCCATACATGATCACCAGCCAGGCCAGGGAAGCCAGGATCAGCACCAGGATGGCCCAGTCCATCGCCCTGTGGAAGACCACCAGCTGGTTACCCACTATACAGAGTGCCGCCACTATGGTGAAGAAGCCAGGACCCTTCTGATAGCTTCTGAAATCCTCCAGCACCCGCTCTCCATATCGTAAACAGCGGTAGGTGAAGACCCCTATCATAATTCCCAGGAATACCAGGTTCAGGTAGAATAGGATATTGGCTATCAGCTCCCACCCGCTCAGAAACGCAGCAATGGAAATGATGCCCGTCGCCATCACAATGGCAAAATAGGCGGGCAGAAGTTCTTTTATCCGTAGCTGTAGCTGGTTCATCTGGCTAGTGTTACTCAAATGTAAGAATTTTTATAGAATCCTTATTTTCTGAAAAATCCAAACGACACTATAACCTCAAGCCGAAGACAGCCTCCTGCTCCACAAGGTGGCTGGAGCCATATCTACATCTTCAGAAAGCTGATGATCACCCCATCCACCAGCTCCTCCCCGGGACTGAAGTTGGGCTGTATATCCAGCCTGAACCGCTCCCCGCTGTCGGTCTCCACCTCCTTCTCCAGATTCCTCTCCGTATACAGCACCCCCTTGATATTGCCAATAAGGCAGCGGTGGCCTATCTTCTCCTTCACCTCATAGATGTTCCTGCCCCTGTCTTCAGCCGTAATGGAAAACAGCTCCTCCACCTGCGGGGTAAAATCCCTTAACACCATCTCCCTATCCACAAATAGCTGCGGAATAACGGAGTCTGCCAACAAATCTTCCGGGTCTGTTTCCAATTCAAACTTCTGTATCATCTTCATAGCGCCAGTTCTTTTTATTTTTTCTGTTCTGAAGTTCCAACAGTGCCTTGTAAAGCTTCCTGTTACGCTGCTCCAGCCTCTTCAGGCTTCCGAAAAGGAAGCAGGCATTCTCCAGCTTTGATTCTGTCATTTTTCCCAATCCCGATTTCAGAAGCGCCCTGTAAAACTCCATCTTCACCCGATTGTGCTGCACTTCCTTCCGCCAGCGAGCCGTTAACCGAAGTACCTCTCCTGCTTCCTTGCTCACCTCCTGTAATTCCGGTTCAGTTATAAATAAATCAGTGTATTCCATTCCCCAAAAATTTAAAAGAGCAAGAGCCACGAGTAACTGCTATATAAAAACTCGTAACTCTTAACTCTTAACTAAAAAAGTTTATCTGGATTTGCGTTTCTTCATTTTCTTCTCTTCCAGTTTCCGTTCTATCTTTTCCTGTTTCTTAGCCTTCAGGTCGACCTTAGGTGACTTCAGGGCAATATTTCTTTTTGCCATTATTATGGATAATTTTAATTAGAAAGTAATTGAGAAACCTTTTGCTCCTGTTCAGAAAACTTTATCCAGCGAGATATGGGCCCCGGTTTCCAGGAGCTTGAAAAAGTGAGATAAAGTCAATAGGAGGTGTAAGCACACTAGCGGTGCTTAAAAAGTCGGAAAGATAATTTTCAGTTTATGGTAAAAGCCAAACATCTAAAACCCTGTTTTGAAAAACATTAACGCGCAAGATACGACGAACTTTCCAATAAAACTAATATCCCTGCCCGGGCTCACAGAGTCTTCTGAAATGACCTTCAGAAGGGCTGCGAGCCCGAGGGATCCTTCTGTGTAGGGACAGAATATTTTCGATATTAGTATGAGAAATAACCTCTAAGCCGACAGCAGCCTGCCTATCCGTGATATAAAATCGTCCACATCAAAGGGTTTTGAAATAAAGTCGCTGGCCCCTTCCACATTTC
Organism: uncultured Salinimicrobium sp.; assembly: GCA_965653085.1. GTDB lineage: Bacteria > Bacteroidota > Bacteroidia > Flavobacteriales > Flavobacteriaceae > Salinimicrobium. The sequence continues at coordinate 6,859 of CBFGYW010000032.1, read as the reverse complement.
CTATTAAGGTACTTGCCGTCATCATCATAATGGGAAGTTCTGTCAGGCCCTTATCCCGCCTCAGGCTTCTGCACACCCTTCTGCCGTCGCCATCGGGAAGCCAGATGTCCAGAACCACCAGGTCGGGCCGGCTATTGACGAGCTGTTCATTAAAGCTTTGCACCGATGAAAAGGAACTCACCCTATAACCTTCGCTTTCCAAAAGGTAATGGATCAATTCCCTGATGTCTTCGTCGTCTTCCAGAATGTAAATCTTCTTCTTCATTTTTCTACTGCAGGGTAAACTGCGATTTTACTTCTTTGGCTCCTTCTTCGGAATTAAACCATGGCTCCCATCGGGGTCCGCTCCAGATTCTCGGCCGCGATCTCCTTCAGGCTGATGCCAGAGAATTTCCGGATGTCGCGGTTCATATGTGAATAATCTGAATAGTTATGCCTGGCAATGAGGTCGTGGGTGCTGTATTTCTTGCTGGCCACATCGCAGATGAGGCGATTGAAGCGCTGCAGCTTGATATATTTTCCGGGGGTGGTACCGGTGATGGCACAGAACTTCAACTCGAGCGACCGGGTATTGGTCCCCAGTTCCGAAGCGATCTTCCGGGTGGTCACTTCCTTTACGAAATCCCCCATATAGTCCATGAACCTTTCCACTATATCCTCTTGGGGGGCGGTGAAAATAGAGAGGAGAAAATCCTCCAGCAGCTTCAGTTTTGAGTTCATCCCTTCGGCCTGATCCAGCTTTTCGCAAAGCAGGTTCAGTTCATTCCTCCCCAGGAACTTTTCCGATTCTGAAAGAAAGAAATCCCTTCCGCCAAAGGTTTTTCCGAAGAACTGGTATATCCCATTGGGGGCAAGAGATACACCAAGAGCTTCGAAATTGGGGGACACATTTATGGTATAGGCAGAGGTCTGTACATGGCACAGAAGCGCCCTGTCCTTCACGATCAGCTGCCGGTCGTTACAGGTGTACACGGCTTCTCCCCTTAGATGAAAAATAAGATACTGCCTTCCCGTGGGTAAAATCAACCGGTCTGATTTCACAGTCTCGCCAGACGAGATCGTGAAATAATCCTGAACCAGGGGACTCAGTTTTTTATTGGGGGCAGGGATAACTTTAAACTCCATAAATAAAATTCATTCTTCTGCCAGGATAATGCCGCTCACCGAAGCCTATTCTCCATTTTTTTCGAAATATGGCGCTGGGATCTTCACTGAAAATCAGTCGATTTCGAATGCTGAATTCCGGTATCCTGGTTTTGATGTTACAAACATTGCTAAAAAAGATGTAAGGTTCAGGTAAAAAAACGTATATAACATTTATGGGAAAAAATTGATTCTGTTTCGCATAATTTGTAACTTATTCAATGAAAATATTGGGCCAGAAATGAAGTTTTTTGGTTAAGGCTCACAAATATTTTTCAGAAGATGAAGAGACCCCAGCTGCGCCTGGGCCTGGAAAGAAAACTGTAAGCAGCTGAAAGGCCTTAATTTAGATGTAGCCTCTCCCTACCTCCGCCCTACCATCTCCGTATTAAACAGCCCCTAAACAGCCCCTAAACAGGGGGTACACAGCCCTACAGCCATGAAAAAGGCCGTGAAGTGCCTGTTTGGAGGCCGTAATATCCCTGTTATATATGGAGATGGTAGGGAGATGGTATATGGGAAATCCTGAATTAAAGGGATGCAGATTTCAGGAAGGTGTCCTTTTTGCTGCTTTTGAAGAGTGGGGAGAGCAGGATTCGAACCTGCGAAGGTAAAACCAACAGATTTACAGTCTGTCCTCGTTGGCCGCTTGAGTATCTCCCCTTTAACCCGATCTTTCTGTGTGCTGAGGTGAGTGCCTCTGCTCCTTCAGAAAGATCTGGCGGCAAATCTAAAAAATTCCTTTCAGTTATTTCTGGTTTCAGAAAAAGTTTTCAGAGGAAAATCTTATATTTAAACATAAGCCACATTTATGGATCCTGAATTTTTCGGTTCTGCCATCTACCTCCTCTACACCCTGATCTTCTTTCTGGCCATTGTGATGCGCTATTTCGTGGCTGCAGGGGTCTTTTACGGGTATTATTTCATCTGGAGGTCAGAGAAGTTCAGCACCCGCAGATTAAGCCGCAGAAAGCTTCGGAAGGGGCAGCTTCGGAAGGAGATCATCTGGAGCGTCAGGTCCTCGGCTATTTTCGCACTGGTGGGTACGCTCACCTATTGGCTATGGGAGCAGGGTTACACTGAAATCTATTTTGACATTTCCCGCTATGGCTACTGGTATCTTCCGCTAAGCCTGCTGCTGGTATTGCTGCTGCACGAAACTTATTACTACTGGGTCCACCGATGGATGCACCACCCCAAGGTATTCCGAAGGGTTCATAAGGTGCATCATGACAGTCTGGCGCCCACTCCCTGGACCGCCTTCTCATTTCATCCGTGGGAAAGCCTTCTGGAGGCGCTAATACTTCCGTTCATCCTGATGATCATCCCCCTTCATATCACTGTCCTGGGGTTCTATCTGCTGCTTATGACCCTCAGCAGTGTCGTCAATCACCTGAATATAGAGATCTTTTCAGAAAGCTTCAGAAACAGCCGTCTGGGAAGCCTTTTGATCAATGCTACCCATCATCATCACCACCACGAGGAGTTCAACACCAACTATGGGCTGTATTTTACGTTCTGGGACCGGTGGATGGGGACAGAGAATGGAAAGATGAAGCGGAATTAAAGATGCAGGAAAAGAGCTTGAACAGGTAGATGTCCAGCAGTATGAGCTCGAATCCGTAGAAGGCGTCTTCTATGGGGATGGTCAGTATTCGCAGGCCAAGGTTCTCTGTGTGGTCATACCATACGATCGGCTCCTCCAGCCCGGTTCCGGTGAGGATTCCGTTGACGATAAGGAATGGCAGCAGCAGGACAGCATATACGCTGACTGCTTTTCCGAACCAGTCTACCTTGAGGACAAACTTCAGCAGTAAACACAGCAAGCCAAGGCTTGTAAAAGTAATTGCGGTATAACTCCTGTCGAAAAAAGTTATTCCCAGACCTATCAGCAGCAGGGAAAAGAGGATACAGAAGATGCGTTCCACTCTGGGATTCCAGGCCAGCGGAAAGAATTTCTCCAGGCAGAAATAGGTAAAGACGCAGGAAAAGGGGATGCAGATGAAAAACAGGACTTCTTCCAGGGGAAGGTTCCACAGGAAGACGCCGGTAAGGTAGCACTCATTGAAACCCCAGATGCCCCGGGAGGTGAACATACTGTCCCAGATGAGGAACGGGACAGCCACGATGAGGGCTGCTGTAAAAAATGCAGGCCAGTACCTGAAGAACCTGATCCTGGGATGAAAGGAAAACAGCAGGGGAATGCTGATGGTGAAAATATTTACAAGCAGGTAGAGACTGTTCATCAGGAGCGGGATCTAAAGTATTTCATCGAGACCCACAGCATTCCGAAGCTCTCCCCTTCCTCCTTGGAAAGGTGCTTGTGATGCATCTTGTGCGCCCGCCTGATGGCTTTGAAATATGCGTTGTCTGTTTTTCGGAACAGTTTGAACCGCTGGTGTATGAAGATGTCGTGGACCAGGAAATAGGCCAGGCCATACAGCGTGATTCCCAGTCCGATCCAGAACAGGAAGTTATAGCCCTGCTCCCTGCCAAAATAGAGGGCCAGGATCCCGGGAATGGCGAAGAGGAGGAAGAAGGAGTCATTGTGCTCCAGAAAACCTTCCGATTCTTTTTTATGATGATCCTTGTGCAGCGACCACAGCAGTCCGTGCATCACGTATTTATGGGTGAACCAGGCCACGCCCTCCATTGCGAGGAAGGCGGCTATAACCCACAGGATATTGATAAGTACTGTTTCCATGACTTTTTATCTTTGGGTTTGGGTAAGACTTTGTTTTTCGGCTTCGGTAAGATATTCAGATTTTTTGAGAAAAGGAAGTATCATCCGCTTCAAATCCTCATCCTTGAGTTCCGGAAGACTTTTTAAGAGGAGCTCCTTATCCTCTTCCATTTCAGATTTATATCCTAGAAAAGCAGGGGTAGCAGACTGAAGGGCGAACCTGAGGAACCGGATCTCCACTTTTTCAGGGGCAGTATCCACTGCCTGCTGCAGCAGCTTCTTCCCTTTATTGAAGCGGCTCAGTTTGCTGGTGGGCAGGAACACGTGTTTGGCCATCATCATCGTGGCACTGGCCTTGTATGCCAGCAGAACGGGCTGCTGCTCGTCGACCTCTTCCAGCAGATCCAGCATCTTTTCAACTGCTTCCTCACTGGCCTCTGCCTTCTGAAACAGCACCCGCACCTCCTGCAGGGAAGGCTGCTGAATGGTCGCAGAAGGATTCAGCAGCAGGAACAGGAAGTACAAATTCAGACTCATACCCAATTCATTTTTGTGACCACCAGACTGTTCAGCATAAGTCCGAATTTATGCCCGTTGTTGATGCGAATCCTTTCAGAAAAGATGCGTTTTGGGGGCAGCCTTTTGATCTTGTCGAAGAGGGAGCGGTAATAGACGTAGGCCAGGTAGACCCCGCCTTTTGATGAAGGAGGAAGTTTTTTGATGCCGATGAGGGCTATCCTGAAATCCTCTTCAATTTCCTGCTCAATTTTTCTTTTGGTATCGGCACAGAAGCTCGTCATCTCCACATTTGGGAAATAGGTTCGGCCCAGCAGGTGGTAGTCCTCCTTGAGGTCCCGCAGGAAATTCACCTTCTGAAATGCCGCACCCAGCTTCATGGCATAAGGTTTCAGCTCCTCAAAGCTCTTCCTGTTGCCTTCGGTGAAGACGTGCAGGCACATGAGCCCCACCACTTCGGCGGAACCGAGGATGTACTTCTGATATTTTTCCTGGGTATAATCCACTTTCTCAAGGTCCATTTCCATACTGTCGAGAAAGGTCTCCACCAGCCCCAAGTCAATGTGATAATCTTTGACAGCCTGCTGGAAGGAATGCAGCATGGGGTTGGTGGAGATTCCTTTTTCAACAGCCTCAAAGGTGTCCTTCCGGAATTTCTCCAGCAGGAACCTCTGGTCAAAACCTTCAAAGCTATCGACGATCTCATCGGCTACCCTTACAAATCCATAAATGGCATATATGGCGTTGCGCAGGCGGTTGCTAAGGAAGTAAATTCCGAGGGAGAAACTGGTACTGTAAGCCTGGGTCGTATTCCGGCTTACCTGTACCGACAGGTCATCATATAACTTTTTCATAGGCGGACTTTTTAAAGGTTTTCATCAATTGGGTAGCACTTATTTTTCCGGAGATGAGGGATGGAGGTACGCCCGGGCCCGGGACCGTGAGCTGTCCCGCATAGAACAGATTGTCCAGCTTGCGGTTTCTTATCTTTGGCTTGAGCACTGCCGTCTGCATCAGGGTGTTTGCGAGCCCATAGGCGTTGCCCTTATAGGAATTGTAGTCCTCCACGAAATCGCGGATGCAGTAGCTGTGTTTGTAATCGATATGCTCCCTTACCGATTCCCCCAGCCTTTTCTCGAGGCGGGTGATCATGATCTGGAAATATTCTTCCCGAAGGGCTTCAGAATCTTCTATTCCTGGTGCCAGGGGCATCAGCAGGAACAGGTTTTCGTGGCCTTCGGGCGCAACAGTATCGTCTGTGCGGGAGGGGCAGCAGACGTAGAACAGAGGCCTGCGGGGCCATTTCGGGTCTTTGTAGATATCGATGGAGTGCTGCAGGAAATCTGTCTCGAAGAACAGGCTGTGGTGCTGCAGCTCCGCCAGTTTTTTGTTCACTCCCAGATAAAAGATGAGACAGGAGGGCGCGAAGGTTTTCTTCTCCCAGTATTCCGGAGAGTAATTCCTCAGGTTCTGCGGAAGCAGTTTCTCTTCCACGTGCTGGTAATCGGCTGCGGCTATTATCCCGTCACAGGAGATGTTGGTTCCGTTTACCTTCACCCCTACAGCTTTTCCTTCCCTAACCAGGATCTCTTCCACAGGAGCATTAAAATGGAAGTTACAGCCGTTGTCACTGCAGATCTGAACCATGGCCTCCACCACCTTTCCGAAGCCACCCTGTGGATACCAGGTGCCCAGTTTCAAGCCCGCATAATTCATAAGACTGTACAGGGCGGGGGTCTCCTGTGGCATGGCTCCCAGGAATAGCACCGGGAATTCCATAAGGGAAATCAGCATTGGGTCCTGAAAATGCCGACGGACGTGTTTGCTGAAGGAACTGAAGACCTGCAGCCTTAGCACCCCTTTCAAAAGATCGGGATTGGCGAATTCTGTGACCGATAACCCGGGCATTTTTACAAGGTTATCCATCCCCGTGCGGTACTTGTATTCTGCTTCTGCCATGAAGGCATCCAGTTTTTCGGCACTTCCTTTTTCGATGCTTTCAAAGAGCTGTCGCAGCTCGTTATAGTCCCGGGGGATGGATAAATTCCGCAGCCTGAAGACCATTTCGAAGGAGGGGTCCAGGAGCGTGAGTCTGTAAAAATCGGATACGCTATGCCCGAAATCAGCAAAGAACTGTTCAAAGACCTCCGGCATCCAGTACCAGCTGGGGCCCATATCGAAGACATAGCCTTCAGCAGTGGTGAACTGGCGCGCCCTTCCTCCCGCGGAAGTGTTCTTTTCGAATATCTCCACCTGGTGGCCTGCCTTCGAAAGATAGGCCGCCGCACTTAAACCGGAGAATCCGGACCCTATGACAATGATCTTTGCCATGCTAATTATTGGTTTTTAAGGAATCCTTCAGCAGTTCATCCAGTTCGGGTATCGAATGAAGATTTTTAATCCCGTCTGGAAGGTGTACCTCCCGCAGCAGATGGGGGCTGCTAACCAGGACCAGCCGCGAATTGGAAACCCCAGCTTCCAGGTTCTGCAGGTAATCTTCAATCTGTTGGGGTGCAT